>NZ_CAJTCF010000093.1:0-13204 GCF_910574735.1 Duncaniella muricolitica
AGATTGAAGAACCGTAATATACTAATCAAGTCCGTTCGCACCAAAATCTTTTCCAACAAACTAAATTTCAACAATTTCAAAGTACTCTTTCCGATTTTAATGGGACATCAATGAAAGAAAAAGCCAAAGAATACGCACTAAACCACAACATTGAGTATGGAGAATAACGGGATAAGCAAGCCTATAAATAAACGACAACGATTCAGCCGATTCATGCGGTATCTTTCTGTGGCAGTTGTCACGGTTTGGTTGCTTGTATTTTTGATTGCATCTGCCGATAAAGATGAATTTCGGGCGGTCGGCGTCATTGTGTTATTGTTTTTCGTATTCCTCTTTATAATTCCGCTTATCGGATTTTGGATTTATTCTTTTGTCAAGGCCGTAAGGCGACACTCAAAAGCCGACAGGATTCTTTTATGGTTCCATATCGCCGATCTGTTAATCCTTGGGGGTATAGTTTTTCTACTTAATAGACCACCTATGAGATGCGATGCGTTCATTATGGCTGAATGTTACAACGGAGAGCCTGTTTTCTGGATGTGGAATACAGTAGGTCGTTATCGCGATATGCTGCCTGACAGCACACGACTGGTTGTTGAATTTGATAACGGAGATATGCCACAATCTATGCCCCAATCCGATATACTGGACGAATTTGAAAAAAAGCAACTAAAAGAACGTTTGGACTACTTAGGTTGTATAGGGATAGATGTCAACAATTATCCCGATTCGGAATATTCAACTATCCGATTCCGACGTATGAATATGGGAATGTACTCATATCGCCTTTATAATCATCCTCTCTCGCATGACCAGCAGGACAGCATAAACGCTGATCCGTGCCTGATAGTATATAATGACTCTACTGTTTTCGAGTTTAGTGCCGGTGTCTTAGGAGCACAGACTTTTCCTGGCAAACAGGAATTTCTTGAAGCGCAAAAAAGGAATGAAACTAAATGAAACTGACCGATAAACAATATAGCAATCAGGTTTTTAAGCGCACCTCGTTTTGTAACGAAGGCATTGCCGTGTGGTGGACTAAAAAGAAATTTGAGCGATGCCAATTTCTTGGATGTGATTTTTCAGATGTCCTTGCAAGAGGGTGTCGATTTATAGAATGTGTTTTCAAAAGCGGTAAGTTACAACATTTCTCTATGGGTGGACGGACTTCGGTCTTGCTACGGAAAACAATCTATATGGATTGCACTTTTGAAAATGTCAAATTAAGAAGTCTCGGAATTGCAGATTTCATTGGTTGTACGTTCATTAACTGCGACTTCAATACCTCATTCATTGCCGCGTCATTTTCAAAGTGCAAATTTGTCGGAAAGATTTATGGATGCGTGTTTTGCGGGCCGAAGTTCGACAGCTATTATTATGGGAATAAATTATCATTTTTAGTGTCTAATAAAGGACGATTGGAGGATGTTGACTTTTCCGAAGCCAGTCTTACTGACGTAGATTTCCGCGGAGGTATTGATTTATCAAAGGTTCTGATGCCTCACACTACCATAAACAGGATGTGATTATGAAGATACAGGACGTTAAAAAACATATTTTCTCCACCTTGGAGCCATTCGCTGCAGCTAAAGGTTTCAAGATCCTCAGGGGTCGATTTGCATTGAGTCGAAAAGCCGGCAGTCGTACTGATGAAATATTTTTCACTTATCATTCATGGGGTTTTGAGGTAAACATATTTCCGTATGTCAGTGTGGACTATGGAGAGATAACTACAATCTGCAATGACTGTGGCTTCATTCTGAACCATTCTGCATTTATCAATCTTTTATTGCTTCAAAGAATAAAACTGCAAGGATTTAATCCGGATTTAAGATGGAAAACGCAGATTGTCAAAACAGACCGCTTTATTCTTTCAGACGATGAGCCGGACGACTATAACCGGCTTGATATGGGGCTGTCGCCATTACTTCCTATTGCGTTGGATTTTATCTCTCAATATGACAGTATCAATTCAATAGACCGGCTATTCAATACTATGCCAATAGAACAATATAGCCCATATTGTTCAGGGCTTGATACTCATTGTATGGTTGGACTGATTTCTGCCAAACTCTCCAAAAATGCTGATTACGAAAATATTAAACGAATGTATCAACGAATAGTGAAAAAAGAGGATTTCACAATCGAGATGAAATCTTCTTTTTCACGAATTGTTGCTTATCTTGAACAAATATGATACTGACCGATAAACGATTTTGGATATTTGAGGCTTTTGAATCTTTTGTTTCAGTAGGAACAGGTTATAGTATGTTGTATATGGAATGGGACATATACTATATGTTTATATTCCTATTATGTAGTTTGTTGAGTGGATTCATTGCATTTAAGTGGTTTAGGAAAAGTATTATCCGACTTTCTTTGTCGGTCTGGATAGCTAACAGCCTATCTGTTGCAATCTGTTTTCTTTTACCCAATCTAAATAAATCCACAACACATTCAGATTACCGGATATTATTTTTGATAATGTATTCGTTAATCTCAATTATCCCATATATTGTTGTGACGAAAATTTATTCGCTTATTTCAAAACGACTATGACACATAAATTGGATGTATTTTGGATTGCGCGGGGAGCGTTGCTCGTTCTCATGGTCGGGTGTTGCTTGTCCGAGGGTTGGATTGAAGATACTGCACTGCTTGTCGGAACTTATGTGTTGTCGCTGTTATCGTTCAAAGTACTATTATCTTTTTTTGACCTTTGCGCGTTATTACTTTATGAATTAGAAATTTCACTATGAAAAATCAGCAAGATAACTTAGGCAATCAGGATGGAAAGATTGATTTGAAGGCGTGGATGGAGGAGCATCCGCAGGAATATGGCGAGTTTGCTGCGGCGATGGGCGAAGCGGACTCGCTGGAGGTGTTTTTGTTGGGTGCAGCAGCATTTCTTTCGTCGCCGGAGTTTCAGAAGCGATTGGAGAATATGATTAACCTTGACAATCTGGACTTGGATGAGCTTTTGAAGATTCTTCAAGAGTCGGATTTTGCTGAGAAGATATTTGGCGAACAGGCAGAAGGGAGCGAATGGGCTAAATACCGGTTGCCCTTTGCCGCATGGCTCAAATATGGACGCTCTTCTGAAATGATGATAGATAATATTGAGGAAGCGGCAGAGTCGATTGACAACAAACAGTACCAGTGGCAGCTTGCAAAGTTCATGAAGACATTTCTTGCGAGGGAGGTAGAGGATAAACGACGCTCGCGCAAGGATTTGAAGGAGCATCTTGATTATCGCATGAGTGTAGATAACGGCAATTTGGCTGATTGGGCGTTGGAGGGCATCGACGAGTCTAAACCGACTGCTAAAATTATAGAGAACGCGGGATTTCCTCATGACCTTCTTTCCCTTTTGGCATCTCACGGCAGTGAGATTGTTAAGCGCATTGGCAAATGGATAGAAACACATATCCGTGGCGTTGACATAGCGCACTTATATGTCGCACTTGTCGAGTCTGGCGAGCTGGATCCGTCAACACCTGTCAAACGATTTGTCGAGATATTATCCGCCACATTCCCTGAATGCAAAATCGTCGGCGAGCGTCAGGTGCAGAAGAGCGTAAACACGCTACAAGATTTATCTCCCAATCGTAAGCGATTTATCAAAGACGAGCCAGAACATCGCTTCGCTATTGACTCTATAAAGACCGATGTTTTACGAATTGACCCAGATGGAGTAGACTGAAATAGCCTCTTTTCGATTCGTTTGATTCGTTTTATAGTTCGCGAACTTAACGAACCATCAATTCTTTTTAATCCAAGAAATTACGCTATACTTTTGCGCCATCGTTCCATTTCGGAGCGGTGGCGTTTCTGTCTTATGCCGCCAGTAGAAGCGTCGAACAATGTCGGCAATCAAAACAAAAATGCGAGATTTATTAGATATGCTCAATGAGGGTCGGGCCCATGTCAAGGTAGAGATGAACGCCGAAGACCTCAAAGCATTTTCGGAGGACTTGATCCGCCGCGCAAAGGATGAACTCGGCTCGATGGTCGAGGCAGCCAAGAAAGAACGTATGCTCACCAAAGCCGAGGTAAAGGAACTCTTTGGCGTATGCGATGCCACACTCTGGCACTGGGCAAATAAAGGTATCCTCAAACCTGTCAAGACCGGCAACAAGATTATGTACCCGGAATATGAGGTACGCAAAGCCCTCGGACAACGTAACATCAATATCTGAGCATCATGAAAGCGAATGGCTATTATAACCATCCACGTTTTCCGATGGAAGCCGGATGTGGATTGATCGAGGAGGATAGCATTGCCTTTACCAGCGATTCCGGTAAAACTACCGAAACTCCTTCTTTCCCTTTGGAGATATTTCCGAAAGCAATCCGCGACATAATAGAGGCTCTTGAGGAGTATGAGAACTATAATGTCGATTTCACTTCGGCTTCATTCCTTACAGTATTCGCGGCTGCTATGGGCAACACTTGGTCAGTCCGCTTCATGACAGGATGGGTAAGCCGACCGATAATCTACATGGTGCTTGTAGGCTCGCCGAGCTGCGGCAAGACTCCGCCATTGCAACAGGCGGTCGCACCTCTTCTCAAACTCGACGGAGAGTATGACATGATCTACTGCAAGGAGATGGAAACCTACCGCCGATGGGAACGCATGTCGGCAAAGCAGCGTGAGAGACATTCTCTTCCTGAAGAAATGAAGATGCCTAAGCGAAAATGCCATGTAGTGGTTGATTCCACCGTAGAGGCTCTTATCGGAGCTTTGCGCGACAATCCGCGCGGAGTGCTGATTTACAAGGATGAGATAGACAGCCTTCTTTCCAATTTCAACCGCTACAACGGTTCGGACGAGGGCTACTTTCTCAGTCTGTTCAGCGGTACGCCTTTCAAGTACAGCCGAAAGTCAAACAACGAGCATATCTTCCTCGCCAATCCCTATTGTTCTATTATTGGCACTACACAGCCCGGTCGTCTGGGCGAACAGTTCGGCGGCAAGCGAATGATGAATGGCTTTTCATCTCGATTCCTGAAAGTCTATCCCGAAATTGACAAGATGCCGTCGTGGAACGACACCGCCATGCCTGACAGCGTTCTTGAAGAATGGGAGCGAATTATCCGAAAGGTGGTAGCCGCTACTCCTTCAACAGACCAAGAGGGAAAAGCAACCTCAATAGAGCTACTGTTTTCCCAAGAGTCGAAGCTCCGCATAATTCAGTGGAAAGACGAGGTCAATAACAAGGTCTATGCTGAAACGGATTCGGATGCTGTCAGGGCGTTGTGCGGCAAACTGGAAACTTATCTCGTCCGCTTCTGCCTGGTCATACAGATTATGCACTGTATCTGTGGAGAATCGGGCATGGATAAAATTGAACCGGGAACTGCCGAACTCGCCATCAGGCTCACCGAATATTTCAGAAACATGGAGAGCCGGATTGCACCGGAGATTGAACCCGGCATCCTCGACAACCGGTTCACCGAGTTACTCGGAAACCTCAGGGATTCGTTCACCACAGCCGAGGCAGTCAGGGAAGCCCTGCAACTCGGAATCTCGGAATCCTCGGTCAAGAGATTCCTAAGAGACGGAGGCCGAGGATTCGTGAAGAAAAAGTCACACGGTTGCTATCGCAAAATATGACTCATGCGCTGACACTATGAACTTTTGACATTATGACATTTTCGACCGAGGTCGAACTGACTGAGATACCCCGGTTGCTCACGCCTGATTTGGAGTATAAACCTTGCTTTGCAAGATATGCCGATTGTGTCCACAACGGCAATCCCGCCTCCCCCAAGGTGAGGATCAATCCCGCTCGAAACTCGCAGTCTTTTGTCTAATGATACATTGCCCGTGAACGATGATAGACTGAAAAATGAATGATGATAAACTGAAAATATGCGGTTGATAGATTATTCAATATCGCATTTATCATGAACCGTGATACTTCGGTTTATCGGTCATCGTCACATTGGATAATCGATACATTGGATAATCGATACATTGGATAATATGATAATGAGCCATTGGACAATAAGTCATCGGGTAATGGAGCATTGGATAATCAGACAATCGAGTCACTAAGATATTATATCATCAAGGTATCAGTTCATCAAATCATCAAGCAATCATTATACCAAGTCATATAGTCTTCATTGTATCAGATATTCAATCAACCAATCTATCAAACCATAATATCTTAAAAAGTTAATCTCTATGCCGGATAAAAAATCCATCACTATAAAAATACGTGTCGATTCGCAGACCCACGCAGAAATGCAGTCAAGAGCCGACCGATACACCGACGGTAATCTGAGTGCGTTTGTACGTTGTGCCACACTCAAATATGAAGAGCAGCCGATGGCTGACCAAGACAATCCCCGTATGATTGCTTTGATCAAGTCCGCTATCAAGCTCATCGAAAGAACCGGCACCAACACCAATCAGGTTGCGAAGCACATCAACGAGCAGCAGAAAATGAATCCTTACTCGTTGCGGGCGGCAGATCTTCTTCCCTTCGGTCAGTTTTGCGAGGGTACAGATAAAATCCGACAGATGCTGACATACCTCTATAACATAATAATCACAGGTAAATGATAGTCAAGAAACTCAACGATGTGTCCGGCGGCGGTTTCCCCGGCGCTCGATATAACGAGAAGAAGATTGCCGATGGTGTGGCATCCCTCATGGCGATGGAGAATGTCAGCGAAGCGTTGCGTCACAATGTAGATACGCTGCACCGCTTCGGCCTTGATGCGTCGGCAGAAGTCGAGAGGTATCTGAAAGAAAGTTCAAAGACCTATGGCAATACAAAGACAACACGTTTCCAGTTCCATGTGTCGGCCTCCGTGAAAGGACGCGCCATGTCGCCGGAAGAACTTACCGACTTTGCGCGTGAGCTTATGGTGGGTATGGGATATGCCCGTCAGCCGTATTTTGTTTACGCCCACCATGATACCGGCAACAACCATGTGCATATTCTCTCGACGAGAATCAAGCCTAACGGTTATGCCATTTCTGACCATCAGGACAGGCGCAGGCTTAACGAGTGCGCAAACCGCATACTCTCTCCTGACATCAAGAAAGATATTGACCGAATTCTCAGCTACGACTACGAAACGGAGGGGCAGTTTGCCAATATCGTCAAGACTCACGGTTACAAGATAGAGAAATCGCTCGACGGCTACCGTCTGTTCAAGTGTGGAGGCAACGCCGGGAATATCGCCATCGATGACATCCTCAATCGAATCACCAAGAACAACCCCAAGCGTAAAGATCGCGCTACGCAGCTTCGCGCTATAATCCGGAAATACAAGGGCGAGATAGCCGAGGGAAAATGTCAAAATGTCGATAATGTCAAAGTGTCAAAAGGTAAGAAGCGAAAGCCGGTAAAGGCAAAGTTGAACACCGACATCCGCAAAATACTTGACAACCACGGCAAGCCGTTGAGCGAGGAGAACTGCCAGCGCATACAGACTCTCAATGATGTTCTCAAGACAAAGTTTGGCATAGACATCAGTTTCCAGAAGGACAAGGACGGCAGGGTGAGAGGCTACAGTATAATCGACCATGCCGAAAAGATAGCCTTCGACGGCAGCAAGGTGATGAAACTGTCGGAGCTTATTGATTTCGCCATCAAACCACAGAGGAAACCATCGCCGCTTGACGTGTACCGCGACCTGTTCACTGTCGAGGTGGGCAAAGACAGCAGAGGGAACTATATGTTCATCAATGTCAAAGACGGCTCGACGTACAGCAAGCCAATCTCACCGAGGCAGTACGCATGGTATAACGGCGTAAAGGATGACGAGCGCGAAGATGTAGGTCTGACAATAGCTGCCACGATATTCTCCGAGGAGATACTGACCGAATATCTCATGCGCTATCCGATACACAACCATCAAGAGAGGATAAAGGGCATGGCAGTTGTCAAACATAGAAACGGCAACTACTGCCTCCGCCTGGCACTGACAGACGGCTATATGCCTTTGATTGAATTAACTCCGGAGGAGGAATCCAAGTTCCGTTCTCTCCATTCCGATGAACAAGCAAGACAAGACTTCCTGATGTCAATAGCCATGCTGCATCTTACTCGAAAGGATGCCGAGGCGGTTAAAGAGAGGATAAAGCAGAATACCCAGTCCAAAGCCGGAGTCCGTATTCTCCCTTCCCGTCCACAGGACTACTCCCCGGAAATCTCGCAAGTGTTCACATTCAATCTTGCCAACGCACTATCTTCCCTCAATGTCAGTTCCGGCTCGTCCGCTTACAAGCGCGAGTACGAAGTCGGCAACCGCTCCCGCTACGACGACATCGACGACCGTCAGTCCGGCACCCGACTTACAATGTAAGAATGAAGTAGTGACTATCTCAGCGCACCACGCCGATAGTCACTATTATTTTGCAGAGAATTTAATGTAGAATTTAATTGGGTTTAGAATTAAACGCTACTTTTTAATACAGTTTAATCAAGCCGATTTATCGTGGTTTATAGCGATTTAGATAGTGACTATTATAGTGACTACGCCCTGTAGTGACTAAAAGAAAAATCGCCAACTCTGTGAGAATTAGCGATTTAATCTTTGCTTGGGTGGTGCCACCAGAATTGTTCTGAATATAGTATCAATTTGATTATCAGATAATTACCGGCTATCTAAAGGAGAAAAACTCCGTTGACTACACTGCTATATTTTAGCGATTTGGGGCGTTTTGCTCCGGCAATCTAACACCTTCGCAACATCTTCCCTTATTCTAAAAGTTCTCTGTGATTGCAAAGTTACGAATTTATTTCCACTCCACCAAATATCAGGCTTGTGTTAATTCAATTTAACAAAGTGATTTATTTCAAAATCACAAAACAAAATAATTCAAAAACACAAAATAATTTGGTGGTGTCAGATTTAATCCCTAATTTTGTAGGTGATTATGAAAGAGATGAAGTATCTGAATAGAATTGCCGACAAGACTCTTGATTTGAGGCTTGAGGCTTTCGGCGCCGTACAGATAGCTGGACCCAAGTGGTGTGGCAAGACAACTACTGCAGAACGTCGGGCGGGAAGTGTTATTAAGATGCAGGATCCTGACCGTCGGGCGGGATATTTGGCTGCCGCTCAAACAAAGCCATCGTTATTACTCAAGGGTGCAACGCCTCGGCTTATTGATGAATGGCAGGTTGCCCCAGTAATATGGGATGCAGTTCGCCATGCGGTTGATGAACGCAGAGAGAAGGGACAGTTTATTCTGACTGGTTCGACAGTAATAGATGATGAGGAAATAATGCACACGGGAACAGGTCGCATTACCAAAATGGCTATGTACCCTATGAGCCTGTTCGAGTCTCTTGAATCCAATGGCTCTATCTCTTTGGGGCGATTATTTAATGAGGCGGACTATGAGATTGATGGTGAAATTTCACAATTATCTATTGAGCAACTGATTTTTGCTGCCTGCCGTGGCGGGTGGCCCGCTTCTCTCGATGAGATGAGCACCAAAGCTAAGTTACTGATTGCTAAAGACTATATTGATGTGATATGTAATGAGGATATTTCAAGAGTTGATAAAACGCGAAGAAATCCTGCATTGGCAAGGCTCATTCTTCGATCCTACGCACGAAATATCTGTACTTTAGCAAAGAAAACCTCCATGCTTGCTGATGTATCTGAAGAAATGGAAGGAATATCCATGCCTACATTTGATGATTATGTATGTGCTTTGGAGAAGCTCTTTGTAATTGATGATATAGAGGCATGGTCCCCTGCTATTCGTTCCAAGACTGTTATCCGAACCGGCAAGAAACGTTGTTTTGTTGACCCCTCTATTGCGGTGGCCGCGTTAGGTGCGTCACCAGAAAGTCTGGAACTTGATTTGAACACCTTCGGATTCATATTCGAGTGTCTGTGTTTTCGTGACCTCCGAGCATATTCGCAGGCACTGGGTGGGCGATTGTCATATTACCATGACCGTCTTGGACTTGAAGCTGATGCCGTATTGCACCTTGATGACGGACGATATGCGTTAATCGAATGCAAACTTGGTAGTCGCGAGATTGAGGACGGGGCAAAGCACCTCATTGAAATCAAACATCTTATAACGGAAAAGAATATGGCGGAGAAGCAAATTAAACTTCGTGAACCGGACTTGCTTATTGTCTTAACGGGCGGAGAAATGGCATATACACGCGAGGACGGTGTGAAAATAATACCAATCGGGTGCCTGAGAGATTAATTATTTAGGATTCAGTCAATATTGACCTATTCTTAATAATGATATAGATAAGTTAGAACGAGCGAAGAATCAAACAAAAAAGCAACTTAAAACTATGAATAATCCTATAGGATCACTATGGAATAAATGGGATCTACATCTTCATACTGATGCTTCTGACGGTAAGGGTTCCTGTCAGGATATATTGGATGAAGCTATAGCAAAAAATATAAAGTGTATCGCTATAACAGATCATCATACAGTTGATAATGTAGATATGATGAAAACGCTGGCGAAAGACGCCGGCGTAACAGTAATTTCCGGGGTTGAATTTAGGACTGAATATGGGAGGGCATCTGTCCATATGATAGGTCTTTTCCCTGATGAGTTCAATGGAATAACTCTTACATCAGAATTTTTAAAGGAAAACGTTCTTAATCAATTGGGTATATCTCGCTCAAGAATAATACAAATTGGTCGAGAATCCCTCAAACAAGATGGATTGCCAGAGGCATCTTACTTTAAGGATGGGATGTTTCGCGTACAGGTGAACTTTAAGGACGCAGCCAATCTAATCCATAAATATGGAGGAATCGTAACAGTTCATGCAGGTTCAAAGTCAAACAGTATTGATGAAGAAATGAAGCATGAAGGTAAATCTAAAAAAAATGTTTCGATTGAAGATTCATTAGGCCCAGTAAAAGAAGAGCTTTTTAGGGATGGTTATATTGATATTTGTGATTTAACGAAACCTAAGGAAGCTGGATTTTATCAAAAAACATTTAGGAAACCATCTATAACAACTTCCGATGCTCATGAAGTAAGCGAGGTCGGAACTAATGCATGCTGGATAAAAGCAGATTTGACATTTGAAGGATTGAGACAAATTCTTGCTGAACCGGAACGAATATCATTTGAAGAACCTGAAATTTTAGCAAGAATAAAAAGAAATCCAGATAAATTTATTCGGTCTTTAGAGATTCGACGTATTTCGGGTGCCACTATGCCTGAAAAGTGGTTCGATAGTATTAGAATTCAATTAAATCCAGGCTTAGTCGCAATTATTGGTAATAAGGGGAGCGGCAAGAGTGCCCTTACTGATATTATTGCGTTATGTGCTGACTCTACAAATCAGAACTGGGCATTTTTGACACCTGCAAAGTTCAGAATGCCAAAACCATACAATCGTTCTAAGCAAACCGAAGCGTATATCCAATGGGTTGATAACTCTTCATCAACTATCAAAACATTAGATATGTCAACGGAGGCGACCAAGCCTGAGCGAGTTAAATATATTCCACAAAACTTCTTGGAAACTCTTTGTACAACTGAGGACGATCAAAAGTTCGAGAGCGAATTAAAGAAGATAATATTTCAGTACTTAGCCCCAGCTCAAAGATATGGTTATAATGATTTGGATGAAATTATTAATTACCTGACAAAAGAAAATGCTGATGCATGCAGTGATATTCAATCCCGAATTAGAGAAATCAATCGAGAGATTATAGCAATGGAAGCCATGCGGACTCCTGCTTACCGAGATACACTTGCAAATGAGTTAGCTTACAAGCAAAGCCAATTAAGCAATGTCCAATCTGCAAAACCAAAGGAAGTTGCAAAACCATCAGTTGATGAAGATCCGGAGGCCAAAAAGATTCAGGAGGAAATTGACAAGTTGAATGAATCTTGTAAAATGATGGAAATTTCTTTACAGGCTTTGGAAAGTGAGAAAGAAGAAAAGGAAGTCATCTTGACTTTTTGAGTCTGTTAATGTGTTTAAGAAATATCACATGGAATGCCAGGAGATTCCACCCTTTCCAGCTGGAAACCGTTTTATCGAAACGATTGAGCACGGATCGGAAAGAGTCCATCCAGGCATTTGTCCTCTCAATGCTATATCTGAGAGACAGGAGTTCTCTGTCCAGCAGATATTTCTCATCGTTTTTTGTATGATTGTTGAAATCTACATTAGCAATGATTCCGGCACTCTCACATTTTCTTCTGAAATCGTGACAGTCAAATCCGGCATCGGCATTGAGGAAAAGGCCGTCAATGGAAATTCCTGCGTTATCCATCATGCCAAAAATCTGATCAAGTGACGTTCCAATCTCATGAACATCATGGTGCTTGCCGGATTTTGGCTCAGACATAGCCATCGGAATACCCTGACGGTCAGTAATAAATATGGCATTGGTGGTCTGCGCCGCTTTATGCGCTGCTCCACCGACTTCCTCTCCTCCGCGCCGTGCCACGGTATGGCTGCCGTCAAGGTCGGCACTGGAGAGGTCTATCATGTCGCGGTTGCGTCCAAGCAGCGATTCCCAACTTTTTTGCCACGAACCGTCCTTGCACCACTGCCGAAACTTCCCGAAGATTGTTTTATAATGGAGGACTACTTCGGTGAAGATCGCCATTGTGGGAATCATGTGCCATTGGCAGCCTGTCTTGAGCTTATACAATATGCACTGGATGACCTCGCAAAGGTCTCCCTTGCATGTGTAGCCTCGTTTGGCGGTTGTCAGATACGGCAGGATTTCCATTCTTATGGTGTCTTTATCTATGAGTTCTATCAATTCAAGGAGTGTTTAGGTGTGTTTTTGCTCATTACACTTAACACTCCTTATTGTATTTTGTATGTTTAAAATAAGTCAAGACAACTTCTCTCTCTAATAAAAAGCTATGCAAATTTACGGAATTGATTTGGCTTCTGAAAAGTTTGACGTGAGTTTTATAAACTCCGATGGGCAGGCCACGCACATTGTGGTCAAGAACACAAAGCCTCAGATTGAGAAGTTTCTGGACAAGCTGCCCGAGGACTGCCGCCTTGTAGCCGAGCATACAGGCGTTTACGGAGATTTGCTGTTGAAGTTGGCAGACATGAGGAATATTCATGTCAGTTATGTCTCAGGATATGAGATCAGACACAGCATGGGCCTGATACGTGGCAAGAGTGATCCGTTGGATGCAGCGCGTATACGGGAGTACGGCGAACGATATGCCGACAAGCTGAACGACACACACTTT
>NZ_CAJTCF010000094.1:0-12948 GCF_910574735.1 Duncaniella muricolitica
CCGATTTTCGCTGTTTTTTTAGTGTATGCCCGGTTTTCAACTTCCTGAGAATCGAATATACGAACTAATCTCGAAAAATTCCAGATTATTCTAAAATATTCAATTCTCAGAGGCTTTAATCAGAGGAGTTCTGCAACACCCTCTCTATATCTTAAATCACCTTAAATCCACACGGGGTCGGGTTAATCCCGGTTAATCACTTGGCTTTTTTTTGCAGATATAGATTATTTTCGTACCTTTGCGCGGGGTATTCCCAGCCGGAGCAGGCACGGAATCAACTCCGCGTCAACCAAATGCTAATACCTCACTGACAGTACAGAAAAACAATACATTATTTCTATAATATCACTATGAGCAAAGAAAAAAAATTCTTGACTTGTGATGGCAACCAGGCAGCCGCCCACGTGAGCTACATGTTCTCGGAAGTAGCAGCCATTTACCCCATCACCCCGTCGTCGACCATGGCTGAATACGTTGACGAATGGGCAGCAGCAGGCCGCAAAAACATCTTCGGAGAGACCGTTCTCGTGCAGGAAATGCAGAGCGAAGGTGGTGCAGCCGGTGCCGTACACGGCTCACTCCAGGCCGGTGCACTCACCACTACCTACACCGCATCGCAGGGTCTCCTCCTGATGATTCCCAATATGTACAAGATTGCCGGTGAGTTACTCCCCTGCGTGTTCCACGTATCGGCCCGTACACTCGCCAGCCACGCCCTCTCAATCTTCGGTGACCACCAGGACGTGATGTCATGCCGCCAGACAGGCTTCGCCATGCTGGCCGAAGGCTCCGTACAGGAGGTTATGGACCTCGCAGGTGTAGCCCACCTCGCCACCCTCAAGAGCCGTGTGCCCTTCCTCAACTTCTTTGACGGTTTCCGCACATCGCACGAAATCCAGAAGATCGAGGCCATGGACCAGGACGACCTCGCTCCCCTGGTGGACCAGCAGGCTCTCGCCGACTTCCGCGCACGTGCCCTCAACCCCGCCAACCCCGTAGCACGCGGTATGGCCGAGAACGGTGACGTATTCTTCCAGCACCGCGAGGCTTGCAACGAATACTACAACCGTGTCCCCGAAATCGTAGAGGACTACATGAAGGAAATCACCCGCATCACCGGTCGTGAATATCACCTCTTCAACTACTACGGAGCCGAGGACGCCGAGCGCGTAATCATCGCCATGGGTTCAGTGACCCAGGCCGCTCAGGAAGCCATCGACCACCTCGTAGCCAACGGCGAGAAGGTAGGTCTCGTGTCGGTACACCTCTACCGTCCCTTCTCGGCCAAGCACTTCCTCGCTGCAGTGCCCAAGACTGCCAAGCGCATCGCAGTGCTCGACCGCACCAAGGAGCCCGGCGCAAACGGCGAGCCCCTCTATCTCGACGTGCGTGACTGCTTCTACGGTCAGGAGAACGCTCCCCTTATCGTCGGCGGCCGCTACGGTCTCGCTTCCAAGGACACCACTCCCGCCCAGATCATCGCAGTGTTCGAGAACCTCGCTCTCCCCACTCCCAAGGATCACTTCACCCTCGGCATCATCGATGACGTTACCTTCACCTCACTTCCCCCGAAGGAAGAGATCGCACTCGGCGGCGAGAGCACTTTCGAGGCTAAGTTCTACGGTCTCGGTGCCGACGGTACTGTAGGTGCCAACAAGAACTCCGTGAAGATCATCGGTGACAACACCAACAAATATTGCCAGGCTTACTTCGCTTACGACTCCAAGAAGTCGGGCGGCTTCACCTGCTCACACCTCCGCTTCGGTGACGACCCCATCCGTTCGACCTATCTCGTGACCACCCCCAACTTCGTGGCATGTCACGTTCAGGCCTACCTCCACATGTATGACGTCACCCGCGGTCTGCGCAAGGGCGGCACATTCCTTCTCAACACCATCTGGGAAGGCGAAGAGCTGGCCAAGAACCTCCCCAACAAGCTCAAGAAATACTTTGCTGACAACGACATCAAGGTATACTATATCAACGCTACCAAGATTGCCCAGGAGATCGGTCTCGGCAACCGCACCAACACCATTCTCCAGAGCGCGTTCTTCCGCATCACCGAGGTAATCCCCGTAGACCTCGCCGTAGAGCAGATGAAGAAGTTCATCGTCAAGAGCTACGGCAAGAAGGGTCAGGACGTCGTTGACAAGAACTACGCAGCCGTTGACCGCGGCGGCGAGTACAAGCAGCTCCCCGTCGACGCTGCATGGAGCAACCTCCAGCCCGAGGCCCCCGCTGCCAACAACGATCCCGAATTTATCAACAACATCGTACGTCCCATCAACGCTCAGGACGGCGACCTCCTCAAAGTCAGCGACTTCGTAGGCCGCGAGGACGGCACCTGGGAACAGGGCACCGCAGCTTATGAGAAGCGTGGCGTTGCAGCCTTCGTGCCCGAATGGCTCGAGGAGAACTGTATCCAGTGTAACTTCTGCGCCTATGTATGTCCTCACGCCGCCATCCGTCCCTTCGTGCTCGACGCCGACGAAATGGCAGCCGCTCCCTTCGGCGAAGACGCTACAATCCCCGCCATCGGCAAGCAGTTCACCGGCATGCGCTTCCTCCAGAGCGTAGACGTGCTCGACTGTCTCGGCTGTAACAACTGTGTGGCTGTATGTCCCGGCAAGAAGGGCGTGAAGGCTCTCTCCATGAAGCCCCTCGAGACTCAGCTCGACGTTCAGAAAGAGTGGGATTACTGCGTGGCCAAGGTCGCTTCCAAGCAGCACCTCGTCGACATCAAGTCGACCGTCAAGAACTCTCAGTTCGCTACTCCGCTCTTTGAGTTCTCCGGCGCATGCTCGGGTTGCGGTGAGACTCCCTATGTCAAGCTCATCTCGCAGCTCTTCGGCGACCACGAAATCGTAGCCAACGCTACCGGTTGCTCGTCAATCTACTCCGGCTCCGTACCATCTACCCCCTACACCAAGAACGCCAAGGGCGAAGGTGTGGCATGGGCCAACTCGCTCTTCGAGGACTTCGCAGAGTTTGGTCTCGGCATGAGCATCGCACACGAGAAGCTCCAGATGCGCGTAGCCGCCTACATGCAGGCCGCTCTCGAGTGTGACAAGTGCAGCTCTGACATCAAGGCTCTCGCCCAGCAGTGGCTCGACAACCGCAACGACGTTGCCGCCACCAAGGAAGTAGCCGAGAAGATCGTACCTCTCTGCGAGGCTTGCGGATGTGACGTATGCAAGGGCATCCTCTCCGTCAAGGAGCACATCGCCAACCGTTCGCAGTGGATCATCGCCGGCGACGGTGCCGCATATGACATCGGCTTCGGCGGTCTCGACCACGTACTCGCTTCGGGCAAGAACGTCAACGTACTCGTAGTCGACACCGAGGTTTACTCCAACACCGGCGGTCAGGCCTCCAAGGCTACCCCCGTGGGCGCAATCGCCAAGTTTGCCGCTGCCGGCAAGCGTGTACGCAAGAAGGACCTCGGCCTCATCGCCTCGACCTACGGTTACGTATACGTGGCACAGATCGCCATGGGTGCCGACAACGCTCAGACCCTCAAGGCCATCCGCGAGGCTGAGGCTTATGACGGTCCCTCGATCATCATCGCCTACGCTCCCTGTATCAACCACGGCATCCGCACAGGCATGGGCCACGCTCAGGAAGAACAGAAGGCAGCCGTTGAGTGTGGCTACTGGCACCTCTGGCGTTACAACCCCGCTCTCGAGGACGAAGGCAAGAACCCCTTCACTCTCGACTCGAAGACTCCCGACTGGGATAAGTTTGAGGACTTCCTCAAGGGTGAGGTACGTTACGCATCAGTAATGAAACAGTATCCCGCCGAAGCAGCCGAGCTCTTCGCAGCAGCCAAGGCCAACGCCCAGTGGCGTTACAACAACTACCTCCGCCTCTCCAAGCAGCAGTGGGGTGTAGAGCCTGAGGCTTAATTGAAAGTTTACAAAGTATAGAGTTTAAAGTTTAGACTTATATACGACACGCCTACCGGGGCCGGGCCATATTATGGCTCGGCCCCTTTTATTGCAACCTCGCCCGCTATCCCTTGATTTGCAAAAAAAAATTACCTACTTTTGTAATCTAATCAACCAACCTCAACTATCATGACCATTCAGGAGTCGATGCACGACATATTACAGCGCGAAGCCCGGGCTCTTCTTTCCATCCCCTACACGCCCGACTATGACCGCGCCGTAGAGCTGATAATCGAACATGTACACCGCCGCGGGGGCAAACTCGTCACCGCCGGAATGGGCAAGGCCGGACAGATAGCCATGAACATCGCCACCACATTCTCCTCGACCGGCACCCCGGCTGTCAACCTCCACCCCAGCGAGGCCCAGCACGGCGACCTCGGCGTGCTCCAGCCAAACGACGTGATGCTGCTCATCTCCAACTCGGGACGCACACGCGAAGTGCTCGAACTCGTCACCCTGGCCAAGAACCTCTATCCCGGCATACCGCTCATCGGCATCACCGGCAATCCCGAGAGTGAACTAACCCGCCTCACGGACGTTACACTCTTGACAGGTGGTGCGCCCGAAGTGTGTCCGCTCGGACTGACTCCCACCACCTCGACCACAGTCATGACCGTCATCGGCGACATACTCGTGGTCAACGTCACGCGTCTCATAGACTTCACCACCGAAGAGTATGCCAAACGTCACCACGGAGGCTATCTCGGCCACAAGTCACGCAAAGAAACAGGTTTCTAAAACCACCTCATATGAACAAAGCAATCTATATCGGTGAACTGACGCTCAACGTCTCGCTCGCGCCCGACGGCAACGCCACCACACGCGTAGGCGACCGCGCCGTGGCCGCCGCAATGCTTGATGCCCGGATGGGTATCGACACCATGTTTGTAGGCGAAGCCTCGGCCGACACTGTGGGCGACCATATAGTCAACACCCTCGGCCGCTCACACGTCGACACCTCGGCGATCGACCGTTTCACCGAAGGGGCGAGCCCCGTCAGGATTGCATCCGCGACAAGCCCGTATGACGACAGCCGAGCCGTGCTCCACGCCGCCTATCCCGGCGAGCCGGTCAATCCCGTGTGGCCCCGTGTCAACGAGGGCGACGTCATGGTCTACGGCTCCTACATGGCCATCGACAAGCGCAACCACAAGTCGGTCATGGAACTGGTGAGCCACGCCCGCGCCCGCAAGGCCGAGACTGTCTATCTCCCCTACTTTGACCTCAACCTCGTGCC
The DNA here is from genome assembly GCF_910574735.1 of Duncaniella muricolitica. Taxonomy (NCBI): domain Bacteria; kingdom Pseudomonadati; phylum Bacteroidota; class Bacteroidia; order Bacteroidales; family Muribaculaceae; genus Duncaniella; species Duncaniella muricolitica. The sequence goes on from NZ_CAJTCF010000094.1 coordinate 5,188, forward strand.
GCGCATCACACGCGTCATGCCCGAAGTGTGGGAGTGTCTTGAGCAGGCATCACTCATCATAGCCTCCGTCGACGACATCGCGGCCCTCTTCCCGGGCGAGACTCCGGCCGATGCATTCCGCGCCCACATGCTGTTTTACTGCCGCCGCTGTCTCGTACTCGACTATGCGGCGATGGGCATGCAGTTTTTTGACGGCGACTCGTCATGGACACTCAAGTGTCACCCCACGGCCGACGACCGTTTCCACTGGACTTCCGCAGCCATAGCCGGAGCCGTGCGCGCCCTCACCGAAGGCGTCACCGACCCCGACGACATCATGGCCAAGGCCAACGAGACAGCCCACTCGATACTCTCGGAAAAAATTTAATCCCCCCAAAAAATCACTCCCGATGAAGCCCCTCTCAATCGAATCAGTATTCCTGCCCCCCACGGCCGACATTGCCCCGCTGCAAAAGCGCGTCAAGCGCAGCCGCGGAGCCGCCGACACGCTCGCGGCTTTACAGGAAGCCGACTTCAACACCGCATATGACTACCTGCGCATCTACGGTGCCGAGATGGTGGCCCACGGCGAGACCGATAAAGCAGTCGAGACACTCACCGCCATAACCGACTGCATCACCGCACTCCCCTCGCCCGCCGAAGGCCTTACACTCGACCTTCACGCTGCAATCATGCAGATACTCACAGCCCTCTACATCGAGATGGCCGACATGGACCACGCTGCCGTCTCGGCAGCCGGTGCGCTCAACCTGCTCGCACAGCAGCCCCGCCGCAAAGACCAGGCCTATCTCCAGGTGCTCGGATGTCTGCTCTACGACATAGCCTTTCTCCACAGCGAACGACGTGAGTACAAACAGGCCGAGCGCGAGATGGAAAAGTCAATCAAGATTTTCGAACGTCTGGCCAAGACCGACCCCGACCGCTATGCACCGGCCCACATGATGTCGCTCAACGGCGCAACCTCAGTCTACCGCAACCGTGTGAAGCAGGCCGAGCTCCTCGCCCACTATCAGGCCGCGACTTCGGCCTATCTCCAGATGGTCAACGCCGGAGTGGAGGATGCGGCGACACGTCTGGTCGACTCTCTCACCGACGAGGGCGACACGCTCGCACGCATGGGCCGTCACCGTGAGGCTCTGCAATATTATTCGCGCGCGCTGAAATATCTCACACGTCTCGAGCCGGAATTCACGCTCCGCCAGCTCTGCCTCTCCATATCGCTGGGCGAGTCAATGCTCCATGTCAACGCCATGCGCGACAAGGGCGTGCACCTGCTCAACACTATGCTCCACAAGGCCACCAAAATCAATGCTCTCGAGGAGCACCGCCGCATAGTCGACTCGCTCTACCGGGCCAAAAGCCGCTCGCTCGACATCCTCAGCCTCTGGCACAAAATTTTCCCAAGATAGTTGCCCTACGGGCAAAGGGGGCTTGGCCTGCGGCCAAAGGTTATGAGGTTATAAGGTTATGGGTTAACAGCCTTGAGCCTTTTGATTCTCTGACCGTTTTTCCTCTCCGGCCTTTTACCTCTCCGGCCCATTAGCCCCATTAGCCCCACCCAAATTAACCTTATAACCTCATAACCTTATAACCTTTGCCCGAAGGGCAAGTAAAGAATATGTCTACATTCTCACCCACCACCGCACTTCCCAAGCTTGAAGAAGCCCGTATAGCCATTGTAGCCGCCGAATGGAACAGCCACATCACAGGACCGCTGGCCGAAGGCGCAGTCGAAACACTTAAAAACAACGGATTCCGACGCGAAGATGTCGACGTATTCACCGTGCCGGGAGCCGTCGAGCTCACCTTTGCAGCCTCAAAACTCATCGAAAACGGCGACTATGACGCCATCATCGTGATAGGATGCGTAATCAAGGGCGACACCCCGCACTTTGACTACGTATGCTCAAGCGTGACACAAGGCGTGACACATCTCAACGCCGAGTGTGACATCCCCGTGATATTCGGAGTGCTCACAGTGCTCGAAGAGCAGCAGGCCCTCGACCGTGCCGGCGGACGCCTCGGCAACAAAGGCTCAGAAGCCGCCGAGACTGCAATCAAGATGATTGACTTCAACCGCAAAGTGTAAAAAAAATTTATCCACCCAATCTCCCCTCACCGACATGGAGCGTCTAATGCACTATGTGTGGCAATATCGTCTTATCACTCATGACGATATGGTCACCGTGGACGGACGACGGGTCACCGTCATCGACCCCGGCCGACACAACACCGATGCCGGCCCCGACTTCTTCAACGCGAAAGTCAGGATAGGCGATGACCTGTGGGCCGGCGACGTGGAGATGCATGTGCGCGCCAGCGACTGGCACCGCCACGGCCACCATAATGATCCGGCCTATGACTCGGTGGTGCTCCATGTGGTCGACAGCGACGATTCACCCGTCGCGCGCCGCAACGGCGAGACGATACCGCAGATGACCATGCACTGCTCGCCACAGTTTCACGAGCGTTACAGCATGCTTGTCGGCCGCTCCGACATAGACCTGCCATGCGCCGGGGAGCTGTCAGAGATAGCCCCGCTCCACATCAACGGATGGCTCACGGCTCTCGCCTATGAGCGCGTCTATGCCAAGGCCGACGCTTTCACCGAAATACTCGACTCGCTGTCGGGCGACTGGGAACAGGCCACCTACATCATATTGGCCCGCGCACTGGGATTCAGCGTCAACTCCGAACCCATGCAACGGCTCGCGCGCTCGATGCCGCTGCCGTTTCTGCGCAAACACAGCGACTCGCTCACTGCCGTCGAGGCTCTGCTCTTCGGCCAGGCTTCGCTCATCCCGCATGGTCATCCCGACTCCTACACCGAGCGTCTGGCGCGGGAGTATGAGTTTCTCGCACATAAATTCTCGCTGCGACCGTTACAGTCGGCCGGCTGGAAGATGGGACGCACGCGCCCTCAGAATCTTCCCCACCGGCGCATAGCCACACTGGCCGCTTTTATCGCCAACGACTTCCGCATCGTCAGCCGCATACTCAAGGCCAAGGAGCCCGAGGAGGTTATCGAACTGCTCCGCACACCTCTCACGGGCTATTGGGCGCAGCGTTTCACCTTTGGCGCGCCGGGCGAACGCTCGTCGGCCGCCATGAGCCGCTCTTCGGCCATAGTGCTGGTGATAAATGTGGCCATACCGCTGCTCGTAGCCTATGGCACCAGACATGGCGACGAGGCTATGACACAGAGGGCTTTTGAATGGCTCGCGCTGCTGCCGTCGGAGTCCAACCGCATAGTGAGTCTGTTTGCTGCGGCGGGCATAGCGTCGCGCGACGCCTTTACGTCACAGGCTCTCATACAACTGCGCCGCCGCTATTGCGAGACCCACAGTTGTCTCTACTGCCGCATAGGCCACCGGCTCCTCTCCATCCGTGCCAGACGATAGGAAATCCTGAAGAGAGGATACCGAAAAAATACAGAGTCCAGGACGCGGTGTCGCGTCCTGGACTCTGTATTTTTTCGGTATCTCTTTACCCGTCAGTCGGGTAATTCACATCTTAGTTGGCCATGGCTTTGGCACGCTCGAGATATTTCTCGATGTCGATGCCCATCTGCATGCCGTAGTTGGGATATTCCTTGAGGATTTCCTCATAGACCTTGATTTCGGCATTGTAGTCTTTCATCTCGTGGAGCACTGTAGCTTCCTTGAGCATGAAAGCTGGTGTGTAGGCGGGATTGTCGTCAGAGAGGCTTACGGCCTTCTTGAAGCAGTCGAGAGCATGAGAGTAGTCTTCGAGATTGACGTAGCAGTCACCCTCAAGGCTCTTGGCTCCGGCACCGATTATCGACTCATTGGCCGAGTAGCCGGAGAGATAGCTGATGGCTTCCTGATATTTGCCGTTCTTGTAGAGAAGGATTGCGGCGTTGAGACCTGCGAGGTCGCCTGCGTCATAACCGTGGTCGGCTGCCACCTGCTGATACTTTGCGAGAGCGATGCTGTCGTTGCCCATGAGCAGCTCCATGTCGGCCTGGCCGAGAGCCTCGTTGGCGGCCTTGATGCCCGGCTGACGTATGCCGTAGACATATACGAGTACGGCTGTCACTACTACTGCGACAGCTACGCAAGCATACATCAGTGCCTTGGAATTGTTCTGCACCTTTTCACCGAGGCCGGTGAGGGTGTCGTTGACCTCGTCGATCGAGGTACGTGTTTCTTCTTCGTGAATCTTATTTGCCATTGTGTTCTTAATTTTTTCTTCGGTGGTAAAATGGGAGCGGCGCGGACAGATGGCCATTCCAAAGTGCAAATTTAGTACTAATTCCGCTAACCATAAAATTTTAGGCCCACAATTTTGTGGCTCACGCATAAAGTTGTTATCTTTGCCACACCCCCAATCAGACATGACATATCGTCCAACCTTCCATAATGACATATTAACCTAATGACCAATCTTATCAGCAACTTCAAGAAGCTGTTGCTCTCCTTGGCCACCGACGTCGGACTTCGTCGCGAGAGCCTCAAGCTGAATACACGCATCCGCGAGCATCTGCTTGATCAGAATATCGTGATGTGTCGCGAGCCGGGCACGACTACCGACCGCCACCTGCCTGACTGCGAAGTGATAGTATCGCTCACCACATTCGGCCCTCGTCTGCGCGACGCGGCCCGCTCCATCGAGAGCATCATGGAGCAGACCCTGCTGCCCAACCGTATCATACTGTGGCTCGGACGCGAACTTGAGACTACTCCCCAACTCATTCCCGCCTCACTGCGACGCCTGCAACGTCGCGGACTGGAGATACGCTTCACCGATGACTGCGGACCGGCTACCAAACTCCTGCCGGCTCTGGAGGCTTTTCCCGACGATGTGATAATCACCGTTGACGACGACATGCTTTATGACATCGACATGATAGACCGTCTGGTCACCGCCCATCGCCGTTTTCCCAAGGCCGTGTGTGCAGGCCGCATCGACCGCATCATTGCCGACGGCGACGGTCTGAGGCTCGTATATGACCAGGCCGATGACCTATATCTGACCGAGGAGCCGCTCATGCAACCGATGGCTATGGGTGTAGGCGGAGTGCTCTACCCGCCCAGATGTATGCATCCCGATGTGGCGGACCGACAGCTTATGAGCCGCCTCGCGCCCAAGGCCGACGACCTGTGGTTTAAGGTCATGGAAGTGCTGGCCGGCACCCCGGTCTATCCTGTCAATGAGACCAATCCCTCCGACGACCGTCTGCTGAGGTCGTTTCACTATCGTCAGTCGCTGGCCCTGCATACCTACAATGTCATAGCCGGACAGGATAACGTACAGCTCGCCGCACTCGTCAAGCATTATCCTCAGATAGTCAACTCTCTACAGTTAAAAAAGTAATAAGTTAAAAAAGTCAAGATAATAGTGTGGAGGACAATATCACCTCAACTATTATCTTGACTTTTTTAACTTATTACTTCTTCAACTATAAGAATTACAGATCCTCTTCGATTGAGAAGTCATCGGGGAGGGTGTCGAGGTCCAGCTCGGCCTGTGAGCCTTCGGGCTCGGTCGAGGCGGGAGCATTGGATTCCTTGTTGCTGTCGGCCTCCTTCTTGTCAGCCTTGCCTTTCTTGCCGGGGGCAGTGGCGCGGAGTGCCTCCATGATTTTTTCTTCGAGTTCGGCAGCCAGTTCGGGGTTGTCCTGAAGCATGCGCTTGGCCTGGTCGCGACCCTGTGCAATCTTTGAGCCGTTGTAGCTGAACCATGAGCCGCTCTTCTGAATGATACCGTGCTCTACGCCCAGGTCAATGATTTCGCCGCTACGCGAGATGCCTTCGCCAAACATGACGTCAAACTCGGCACGCTTGAAGGGGGGAGCCACCTTGTTTTTCACCACCTTTACCTTGGTGAGTCGGCCGAGCACGTCATCGCCGTCCTTGATGGATGTGGAGGGGCGTATGTCAATACGCACGGATGCATAAAACTTGAGCGCGTTACCGCCAGTCGTAGTCTCGGAGGGGCCGAACATCACACCGATTTTCTCACGCAACTGGTTGATGAAAATGCAGCATGTGTTGGTGCGCGAGATGGTGGCAGTGAGCTTACGCATGGCCTGTGACATGAGTCGGGCCTGAACACCCACGTTCTTGTCGCCCATGTCACCGTCAATCTCGCTCTTGGGGGTAAGTGCTGCCACCGAGTCGACCACAAGGATGTCGATGGCCGACGAGCGTATGAGCTGCTCGGCAATCTCGAGGGCCTGCTCACCGTTGTCGGGCTGCGAGATGAGAAGGTTGTTGACGTCAACACCAAGTTTCTCGGCATAGAAGCGGTCAAAGGCATGCTCGGCGTCGATGATGGCAGCGATGCCGCCGTTTTTCTGCGCCTCGGCTATGGCATGGATGGCGAGAGTGGTCTTACCTGACGATTCGGGACCGTAAATCTCGATGATGCGTCCGCGCGGATAACCGCCCACACCGAGCGCGTAGTTGAGACCGATAGAGCCGGAAGGTATCACGTCGACATCCTCGATCTGCTCGTCACCGAGTTTCATGATGGCACCGCGGCCAAAGTTTTTCTCGATATTGCCCATGGCCTGAGCCAAGGCACTGAGTTTGGCCTTGGCGGGGTCGGAGTCTTTCTCACGCGCGCCTTTGGCGGAAGTTTCTTTTTTTGCCATAATATATATTGTTTTTTATTTGATTCCTGTCATTGGGTAATGCAAAGATAATGCATCGGGCGGGCAATATGTTTGCCCGGGTGACTAAAATAACGTTAACGCCACTCCGTGACCCTTGGCCGAGGCATAGCCAAATGCAAAGATAAATATTTTTTTGAAATTTTTTCGCGCGGCCATGAACTATTTCAGATGACCCACGTTTTAATAATACATAGCAAAATTACTTTTTCCATTGCAAGAAATGTGATAATGATTGGTTTATTATCTAAGCGGGAAGACGATGTGATATCATCTTCCCGTTTGGTTTATGTCTAATTGGTCATATTTAGCTTACTCAACGGCCCAAAATAGACAAATAAGTATCATGTTTTGCTAAAATAATACCACACTATTGTCTATTTGTAAGAATTTTGAATAATATTAACTTATTTTAAACAAATATTTATTCATAAGTAACTATTCAGCGGACACGCTAAGGCGATAATGTGGAATAGACATCACCATTATAAGTAAATTCAACCTGCTGATTTTATAGTAATTAGCTGCAATTTTATTTGGTAAAGTCAAATAAGTTTTGTATCTTTGTATCTGTGAAACAGCCGGTTAATGACATAACAGAAGTGCTGCGCGGATTATCCGCCCAGATTGAGTCGATGCAGAAAACCATCGACTCTCAGCATGCGACAATATGTCAGATTAACCGGAACGGACAGGCTCAACTCAGGAAAATTCAATCTCTTGAGCGGATGCTCAAAAAGAAGGATAAAGAACTTGAGGAACTTCGCAAACGCCTTTCAAAATATGAGGAGCCCCCGAAGAACTCCGGCAACAGCAGCACACCTCCGTCAAAAGAGCAGATGAGAGACGAGATTGTCCGTCGTACAAAGTCCCTGTGTAAACCGTCAGGCAGGAAACCCGGAGGTCAGCCAGGCCATGAAGGAAACACCCTCGAATTGAACGACTCTGTCGACAATATAGTGGATGAGAAACCCGGCATGTGTGATGAATGCGGAGATTCACTGGATGGATGTGATACCGAACTGGATTACATCACACAGATAATCTCGTTGCCTGAACTAAAGCCATTGATAACGGAGGTCAGACATTACGTCACGATATGCCGTACTTGTGGCAAGCGTGTA
>NZ_CAJTCF010000095.1:0-12806 GCF_910574735.1 Duncaniella muricolitica
AAGACAGAAAATTTCAGTAATTTTGTTCTCGGTAATCATAGCGGTAAAATATTTGTAAATGTTATAATTGGACACTATAAATTTACGAATTTTTCGCGAGAATACCAAGAAAATCAGTCATTTAGTTTTATACTAAATGGCTGATTGTTTTATTATTGGATAACTGAACTCTTATATCGAACTCACGTTATATTATATAAATGTGATTGGTTCATGTCGTTATGGATTAGAATATTGCAAAATTACGAAAATTCACGTTATTCTCCCATATACGGCATGAACCACAAAATGTACTCTTTGTCACATTATACGTCTGATTTATATGTCATCAGATATATCCAGTCTTCAGGTGGCACAGGAGCAGACTCGTCTTTGAGGCTGTGTAACAACCAAAGTTAGGCAACCTCACCATAACGGTTTCGCAATCGGCTCAAAAAGGGATGATTATCACGAGATGACCATTCCTTCGCGTAGAGCCCGCTCTATATCGAAGCCTTTGATGCGACGCACCAAAGCCAAGGCGAAATCAAGCGTAGTGCCGGGTCCCTGGGATGTTATCAGTCGGTCACCGACCACCACCGAAGACTCGGAATAGCGGCCGCCTCCCTTTATGAAATCATCTTTAAGAAAAGGATAGCCTGTTGCCTCCTCGTCCTTTAATATGCCAAGCGGACCGAGCACAAGGGCCGGAGCCGCGCATATGGCAGCTATATTGCCTCCCTCGCGCCAATGTCTCCCTACTGTTTCGCTCAACTCCGCGCTGAGATTCACAGCTTCTTCGGTCTTGTCGGCTCCCGGAAATACGAGCCAATCGATAAACTCGGGGCGCAGGTCGGAGAGAGCCATATCGGCAACTATTAGATTGCCGGTCGCTCCTTTTACAAGACGGTTTTCGGTCATGGAGACCGTATAGACTTCGATGCCACCACGTCGCATCACATCTACCGGGCCTATGGCTTCTATCTCATCAAAGCCATTGCCGAGCATTACAAACACCGCTTTAGTCACAGGGATGGCCGCCGACGGGATAAGGATACTGTTTTTTGTCATGATTTGTGATTTGATTTTAAGTTTTTAATTAACTTTGCAAAGGATAACCGCTACCCTTTGTATAGCGCAAAGTTACAGGCCAAAATTTTACCACACAAGAGGTTACCACCGCCTCACCTGCTTACTTCAAACTCACTTTCAGTCAATATCAGTCCAATGGACAACAAAAAAATTTCCGAAAAATATTCCTGCATTGCTTCATGTCCCATGCGAAATGTCATAGCCCACTTCGCCAACAAGTGGTCGATGCTCCTCCTCGTCATCCTTGACGAATATGGAGTGATGCGTTTCAACGAACTTTCGCGAGCGATTCCCGACATCTCGCCCAAAGTCCTGTCGGGCCACCTCAAGACACTTGAATCAATGGGACTTGTCAATCGCGAGCTTTATGCCGAAGTCCCGCCACGCACCGAATATCACCTCACCGACCTTGGCAAATCACTCATCCCTATCCTCAACAGCCTCTCCGATTGGGGACGCCAACATCTGACTACCATTCAGAAAAACATGTCTCGATAACACAACGCCGGTCAACCCGTGCGGCAGTTCAAAAAATCCACATCTTTAAAAATATTTTCAACCCTCGCATGTCCGCGTCTCGCGATACGAAAAGTAAGAGGGTGTTTCCTATGGCACCGTCACGCCATCGTGATGCATGGACTATGCGTCGGATGTAACATGTGTGTCACTGTGTGCCCGCAGGGTTGTTTCCGCAAGAACGACAAAAAGCTCTAAAAATCCGCCACCATAAGCAACCGCCCGCAATCGTGCCAATCACCAATCATCTCTCCGCGCTCACTCGCCTCGATCAGTTTGTTTAGCCGGGAGATGAATATCTGACTACAATTCCTGTTGCGCTGGATATTGTCAATTCTCACTCTTCGATATAGCGCGGGAAATGTAAGAAAATTAGTCCATGCTGTCGGATTGGATTGAAATGCCTCCGTCACCTCCGCGTCAATCACCATATCCGCATCAAGGTCGGGACACACGGCACGTCCGCTGTCGGTCATCAGCCCGAGAGATTCCAGTCGCCTGCACCGCGCTTTGTTGAGCTCGGTCCACCGGCCATTCTTGGTGCGCGGGCCGAAACGTTGCAGAGCCACTCCATCGATCCTTTTCAATGTCGAATCAATCCATCCGAAACACAGTGCCTCCTCCACTGCGTCAAGATACCACAACGAGTCGGCCGGAGGAGTTTTGCCCCTCTTGACCGCCATCCAGCACTCGTTGTCCGTGGCATGATGTTCCGCAAGCCACCTGCGAAAATCCTCGCGGTGACATATGTCAAGAATATTTGCCGGTATCAATCGACCTGTAATTTATTATTGTTTGACCATACGTGCGCTGATTGCGGCGGCAACCATGCCAAGCACAAAATAAACGGCCGCATACACTACAAACCAAGGCTCTCTGATATCAAAAAACACCCACGAACCGACAAGAAATGCGACCGACGACACAAGAGGCATATACCACATGCGTCTGAAATCACGCCCACATCTCAGCCCCAGCACAATGGAATAGGCCGGATTGACCACAAAAAACAGAAGCATGCATAGTGCCATGCCTGCACATTCCGATGCACATCGGGCTACTCCGAACGGGAGCAGAAACATAACGGCTATCGACACACATAGCCACACAAAGATGGTGTTACCTGAAGTTTTCATTATTCTATATTTGTATTTCTCTGTCGGTTTATCATTATCTGATCAAAATTTTCACGCCCCCACTTGAGAAGCGCGCTTACATGCGGGAGCAGAGTCCGGCCAAAATCGGAGATGGAATACTCCACTCTCGGCGGGACATCGGGATACAGCTTGCGACTGACAATGCCATCGGTCACAAGCTGCCTTAACACCTGTGACAACACTTTTTCCGACACCGACGGTATGTCACGATACAATTGATTGAAACGCACGGACTCGCTCTCGGAAATCTTCACGAGAACCACCTAAGCCCACTTGTTGCCTATCCATTCAAGCATCGGAGCAGCTTTACAATATCCGTAGTCCAATTTTTTTGCCATTGCCAACTGTCATAAAGATACTGACTCACAGCTAAGCTAACCTCTCGGTAAGGGGCAAACCTTTCGGTAAGTCATTGTTATATCACGGCTTATAATCTAACTTTGCAGCACAAAATTAATAAAAAAATAATAATCATGAAAAAAATAGTCATTATAAACGGTAGCCCGCGACTCAATGGCAATACCGCCAAGCTGATTTATGCATTTGCTCAGGGAGTTAAATCCATATTGGATGATGCAGAAATCATAACTGTCAATTTGTATCAGCTCAGCTACACAGGATGCAAAAGCTGCTTCACATGCAAAGCTAAAAATAGTCCGACATACGGGAAATGTGCCATTAACGACGATTTATCCGAGGTCCTTGACCATATATATGAGACCGATTGTCTCACTATAGCCTCACCTGTATATCTCATGGACATAAATGGGCAGACCAAAAGTTTTCTTGAACGTCTATGCTACCCGTTGGGCTCATATGAAAAAGGTTATCGCTCACTTGCCCGCAAAAGAATACCGGTTGTCACGTTCTACACAATGAACACTACAGGCGACAATGCTCCTCTGCGGGCCTTTGAAAATACCGAAATGTTTCTCGCCCATATTTTTTCACAACCACGACGCATCTGCTCATTCAACACTTATCAGTTCAGCGACTATTCAAAATATGTAGTAGAAACATTCTCCGAGAGAGAAAAAGCCGAATATCGCGACAAGCATTTCAATGACGACATCACAGCCTCATATAATGTAGGCAAAGAAATAGCCGGCCTTATGTAAGTCCGGTTTTGGTATAGTCACCTCAATTTATATTGTGCGGCACTGCTGAGACAGATGTCGCGCAATTGGTCTGCAAGCGACCGGGGAGACTCCACTACTATGCCGGCTCCGAAACTGAGCAACTGGGCCACAAATTCATGATTGAGTACAACCGTCATCTCAAACGTCATTGACCCGTCAGCCGGACCTTTACCGACAAGACGCTGCGAAGAGTGAAGCGGTTTGGTGAGAATATACCCTGCCTGAGACTTGTCAGCTTTTATACGTACTGTCTCCTTGCTCAGTCCCGGATGCTTGGTCACCCCGACCACATCGTCAAAATAGCTGTCATCAAACTCCGGATTGTCTCTGAACGGAATGTCGGGGCATGGCTGAAAATCCACTATACGGTCAATGGCAAGATTGAACAGCTTCATATCCTCCATTCGTGACCCGAACAAAAACCAACGGTTGCGATATTCCTTCAACAGATAGGGATACAACATAAACCGTTTAGTCCGTCGGGCATTAAACGACCGATAGTTGACACTCACCGTCCGGCGCGCGGCAATGGCATCATAGAGAGGATTGAGATATTCAAGCCCGCGGAGACTCGGGTTGCGTTCAAAGTCTATGATATTACGGCGTTTGCCAATCGCCTCTCCTACCTTATCCTGGAGACGTCCCACCACATCGGCCATTTCATGAAAGCGGTCAAACTCATCAAACTGCCTCAGAAGGTCAATAGCTCGATTGAGCACATCGATGTCATGCTGCGAAAGCGGCCGGTTGCTGATAGAATACTGCGGGTCGGCATATCGGTAATATTTTCTGTCATATACCTCTATCGGAGCCTCATATCCAAGACGGTCGGAGCGCATCATCTGTATGTCGAGTTGCACTGTGCGCGTACTCACCATGTCGGCCTTTCCCTCATACTCATAGAGCGCGTCGCTACATGCGTCCACAAGATCCTGCAATGTCCATCTCCGACCTGTGTTGCGCAGACAACGGTCGATGGTGCGATAGCGCAAAAGCGCGTTTTTATTTTGTGCCATAGATGTTTTTTTCGCAAAAATACAGTTTTTCACAAACTACGCAAAATCATTGCGCAGCAACCTCCCAACTTTGCACCACAAAACTTCAAAAAACCGACTGATTATGAAAAAAGACACCATATTCTTTACTGCCGACGGCAAAGGTCTGACCTCCACATCAGCCAACCACATAGCTAATCTCGCCAAAGAGATGATACGCAACATCCTGACTTCGCTTGACGAGATGACATTCTACTCCACCAATGTGTCGCTAATAAGTGGTAATAAACCTCACACACTCAATCAAGGTATAACCGACACAGACGTTATGACCGTAATCGATAAGCTGCACGAGGTGTCGGCCGCCAAGTCATTGATAGCCTGGTTGCGCGAGGCCATAAAGGCCCGCGAGCGGCTTCTGGACGAGACAAGAGACCTCTCTCTCGAGCAGTTTGCCGAAATTGAGGGCATCGAACTCAAAGAGCGTCCACAACAGGAGAAAATAATGACCGAGGACGAGTATTTCGCCTCCCGTCCCCTCGACGAGCGTTGCCGCTACTACGAGCTGGAGACCCTCGCGTCGACTTTAGGTAAAGCCATCCATCCCGGAGGCTCATTCGCCGAAGCCCGCACCGATCTTCAGGCCAAGGTTTCAAAGCCGCATTCAGTCGAAGGCAACGGACGCGACACCCTCATCTACACCTACGCTCCGACTGTCGACGAGTCGGTAGTCGAGGATGTATACTTCAACATCCAGAAGCAATATCGCGAAGCACAGTCTCGGCTCAACTCGATGAAACACGAGTGCCTCAAGGCCATCGAGGAGTCAACAGTAGCCGCTACGGGCAAATACAGCAAGGACTTGGCTGAATGGACCAACCAACGCACACTGCTCGAGGCACGACGTATGGAATATATCGAACGACGGGCCAAAGAGCTTAACGCTCTACGCATCATAATACCTCAGTCACTCACCGATATTTACGAAAAGGTCTCTGACCTTCATAAAAACAAGGCGTAAGGTCTGGTGACGGCAGCCCGATCAGGGTGCCGCAACCTCAGGGGCCTCGAAGACGGCCATCCATATCATGCACAGCCGCCACGTGCGGCATTTTACAGGACCGGGACTCTTGAATGAGTCCAAAATGGCCGGATTGCCATAATATTCCATGCCGGTGACAGGCGGTGACCCGCCTCGAGGCTGATTTCGCTTTCGACAGGCAATCCGGGTTTTCGTTTTAGTCCTTGGTCTTGATTATGTCGGCCCGATTCAACGGCCCGCCTAACGCCACGAGAGGATACGCTTCTGCCGTTGTTGGCACACCGTTGTCAGGCAACAGCAGCAACCGTCATCCTCTCGTTTTTCATTTTGCATTCCGGATAAAAATCACAACCTTTGCAGTGCCGATTATAAGCAGCGTTTTGTAATCCTCATCAGAGGGCACGATATATTGCCGGATAAGATGACTGGGTAAAACCTCAATTCTTATACTGTTTGTGTCCGAACTGCTCACAACACTATTCATCACAGGCTATTACATCTATAATCGCCGCCACATCTGACATTCGCCGACAACCACATGTCCACGATGATTGATTTTTATTTGCTCAGGTGGCCGATTCTTGGTATATTTGCAGGATAAACCGACACCTGTACGTAATGATTGCAGACACAATATCCGACTTTTTCAACGCCACCGGCCAATCGCTCAAAAGCATTGTCAAGCTGGCATTGCAGTCGCGACGTCCTTCAGTCAGCCATGCCGACCGCCGGGGGTGTCCGCTGATAATACTCGGCAACGGGCCTTCACTTGCCCGTAACATCGCGGAAGACATGGAGTTGCTCACCGGCTGCGACACTCTCGCTGTAAATTTTGCCGCCAACACGGATGAATTTATGGGCATACGTCCGCGCTATTATCTGCTGATGGATCCCCACTTCTTCAGTCTTCCGTCATCCGATCCGAATGTCACCCGGCTCTATACACGTCTCGACAGTGAGGTCGACTGGGAAATGACTCTCTTTATCCCTACCGGCCGCAAGCCGTCGGCACTCGGCATACACAACCGCCACATACACATCGAGCAATTCAATCCCGTAGGCGTGGAAGGCTACGACTGGCTTGTGAAAAAAGCATGCGACTCAGGCCGCGGACTGCCGCGTCCACGCAACGTGCTCATTCCCGCCATCATGACTGGCATATGGCTCGGATACAAGGAAATATATCTGCTCGGAGCCGACCATAGCTGGCTGCGCACACTTGATGTGGACGAGGACAACACTGTGGTGAGCATACAGCCCCACTTCTACTCCGACGGCGAAGAGGAACACCGACGCGTGGCGACAATGTTTCGCGACATACGCCTTCACGAATTGCTGTGGGGATTTCACCTCGCCTTCAAGGGCTATCACGCCATCCGGCGATATGCCTCGACCGTCGGAGTCAGCATCTATAACTCCACACCAGGCTCATATATCGATGCGTTCCCACGCCGGAACATACGCTCCATCAGCGTTCCCGACAAGACCAAACGACAATAACAATATACAACCTCCAATAAACAATCTCTTATGGAAACTGGTACAATTATCCCCGACATACTCGGCACCGACCAGGACGGCAACATCATCAGGCGCAGCGACTATCCCGGACGCAGCATAGCCCTTTACTTCTATCCCAAAGACTCGACTTCGGGATGCACCGCTCAGGCATGCAATCTGCGCGACAATTATCAGAGTCTGCTCGATGCCGGCTATCAGGTGATAGGCGTGAGTGTCGACAGTGCCGACTCGCACAAAAAATTCATAGCCAAAAACTCTCTGCCTTTCCCGTTAATCACCGACACCGACCATAAACTCGTGACCGAGTTTGGCGTATGGGGCGAAAAGTCAATGTACGGGCGCAAATATATGGGCACATTCCGCACCACATTCATTATCTCTCCCTCGGGCGAAGTGACCCGCATAATCACCCCCAAGCAGGTCAAGACCAAAGACCATGCCGCCCAGATACTCGCCGACTGAGCGGCCGCCATACATAATCGGCCGAAACTGTTGAGTTGTTGGCAAAAAATGATTACCTTTGCACCCGTAATCTGAAGTAACCTTTATGGATCACAACGTAAAGCAGACATTGCTTGACAAACGCTATCTGCGCATGGCCCGCATATGGGCCGAAAACTCCTATTGCGAACGTCGCAAAGTGGGCGCACTCATGGTAAAGGACCGCACGATTATATCCGACGGTTTCAACGGCACTCCGGCCGGATTTGAAAACGTGTGTGAGGACGAAAACGGCAACACCAAGACCTACGTGCTCCATGCCGAAGCCAACGCCATAACCAAAGTGGCCCGTTCGAACAATTCAAGCGAAGGTGCGACTCTCTACATCACCGCTTCGCCTTGTCTTGACTGCGCCAAACTCATCATTCAGGCCGGTATACGCAGGGTGGTGTTCAACGAGCTCTATCGCATCACCGACGGCATAGACCTTCTCACCCGTGCAGGCATCGAATGTCAACACATTTCAGAACCTCTGTAAGCTCAATAACCTATAATATTTTTAGGCCCTCCTATTAGACTCTCATGAACAATCGCCTTAAGAACCCCGGCGTCTGGATGCCCTTAGCTCTGGCCGTTGCCCTTGTTGCGGGCATGTGGATAGGCAGCTCTTTTTTCAACAGCCGTCACTCTTGGAACTCCCGTACCAAGCTCGACACCATTCTCGAACTCATTGACAAAAACTATGTCGACGAGATTGACACCGACAGCATCCTCGAGGCTTCCTTCTCGGGACTGATGTCTCATCTCGACCCCCATTCGGTCTACATTCCCGCCTCTGATCTCCAGAGTGTCAACGAAGAACTGGAAGGATCATTCTCGGGCATCGGCATATCTTTCAATATGCTCGGTGACACCATCAATGTGCTCGAAGTAATATCGGGAGGCCCGTCAGAAAAGGTCGGCATACTCCCCGGCGACCGCATCATCACCATCAACGACTCGCTCGTGGCAGGTCAGAAATGGGAAAACAACAAGGTGATGAAACATCTCCGCGGCCCCAAAGGCTCAGTGGTGCGCCTCGGCATCAAACGCCCCACAGCCGCCGAACTGCTACCCTACGAAGTGACGCGCGATGACATACCCGTCACTTCCATTGACGCATCCTACTTTCTTGACAACGGCATAGGGTATATCAAAATCAACAAATTCGGAGCCACGACCTACAGCGAGTTTCTCACCTCGGCAGTCACACTCATGGCCGAAGGTGCCGAAAAATTCATAATCGACCTTCGCGGCAACGGAGGCGGATTCATGGATCACGCCGTGCTTATGGCCAATGAGTTTCTTCCGGCCGGCAGCCCTATCGTATCTATCAAAGGAAAACACACTTCGCGCAACAACGCCACATTCAGCGACGGGTCCGGTACACTCAAAGACAAAGAGGTCGTAGTGCTCCTCGACGAGTTCTCGGCAAGCGCGAGCGAGATTTTCGCCGGTGCAATGCAGGACAATGACCGCGGCATCATCGTGGGCCGACGCTCTTTCGGCAAAGGCCTGGTACAAAATCAGCTCGAGCTCCCCGACAGCAGCGCGCTTCGTCTCACGATAGCTCGTTACTACACCCCCTCGGGCCGCTGCATACAGAAGGACTACGCTCCCGGTGTCGACTATGAGCGTGAGCTCCTCAACCGCTACGAGCATGGCGAGTTCTACACCGCCGACTCCATCAAGCAGGACCAAAGCAAGCAGTTCACCACCCTGCACGGCCGCACAGTGTATGGAGGTGGCGGCATCACTCCCGACATTTTCGTTCCTAACGACACCACCGGTGTCACCTCCTATTATATAAATGTGGTGAATGCAGGACTGATCCAGAAGTACACCTTCGACTACACCGACCGTAACCGCGAGACTCTCAGCAAGAGCACCGACGGACGTCAACTGCTCACACTTCTGCCTGATGACGACACTCTCCTGCAGGACTTTGTGGCTTATGCCAAGAAAAACGGGATAGCTCCGCGATGGTATTACATAAACCTTTCACGCGATTTGCTTGTTAATTCCTTGAAAGCCATGATTGCCCGCAACATACATGGAGTGCAGGGCTACTATGAGGTCGCCAATGACAACGACCCCACAGTCTCGGTAGCTCTCGATGCTCTCTATGAGGGACAGACGGCTTTCCCTATCACCAAATAGAGAAATAACAAGCGATGAACAAAAGCGATATCCGACGCAGAGTCAAGGCCCGTAAGACCATGCTCGATGACACCGAGCGCGACAGGGCTGCACGTGATGTGTTTTCACTCCTTGAGCAGACCGCCGCATTCATGCTCGCCGACAGGATACTCATGTATCACTCTCTGCCCGACGAACTGTCGACCCATGAGTTTATACGCCGGTGGGCTCCGCGCAAGCACTTCTATCTGCCGAGAGTCAACGGTGTCAATCTTGACATACTCCCTTATGACGAGTCACGCCTGTCACTCGGGTCATTCCACATCGAAGAGCCCACGGGCAACGACACCACTGATATCAACGGAATCGAACTGATAATAGTGCCTGCCGTAGCCTTTGACCGTCAGGGCAACCGCGTAGGACGTGGCAAAGGTTATTACGACCGCCTGCTCTCCGACACCAAAGCCACAAAGATTGGCGTCGGATATGACTTTCAGCTCATCGAGGAGGGCATCGACGCCGACCCTCATGACGTACAGATGGATATGGTCATAACCGAGACCCACCACATCGTCATACGATAGGCTGACATTACAGCCATACAACTTATTAGATATCTCTAAGCCCGCGGACATCGGCTGTTCGTGGGCTTTTTATGCCTGTTCATTTAAAAATATTGTGATATTAACGGATTATTTCCTTACTTTGTATAAACAAAACGAAGTAACATGAAGCTCACGCGCAACCGTCACTACGAAACCCTGACCTATATCGGATTGTGGCTGCTGGTCATAGCCTTGTATATGCTCGTCACCATCCGCAACCGCAGCATGGACAGCCTCACACCTGTCAATGAGGAAATATTCGTCCGCATGGCAATGACTCTGACACCCTTCGTCGTACTTTTCGCCATTCACAACTGGCTGCTGATACCGCGTCTGTTGTTTCGCAACCGGCTCCCGGCCTATTTCATATGCTCATTGATAGCATTGGCTCTTGTGTGGTCTTATCAGTATTTCCACTTCACACATGAGATTACGGTACGCCCCGGGCCTCATCCAAAACCTCCGATGCCCCACCATGTGCTGCCGCTGCCACTGTTTCTTGACTTTGTGTTCTCGCTTCTCATCATAGGGGCCAACCTTGTGATTGCACTGCTGTTTCAGCGGTTTGCCGACCGACTCGAGCGCGAAAGCCTCATGAAAGCCAATGCCGAAAACCAGTTGAGCTATCTCAAGGCCCAGATTAACCCCCACTTCTACATGAACATGCTCAACAATATCCACGGCCTGATTGAAATTGACCCCGACAAGGCCCAGGATATGGTCATCGACATGTCGCGGCTCATGCGTTACATGCTCTATGAATGTTCCCAACCGCGCATTTCACTCTCGGCCGAGATAGAGTTTCTTGACAATTATCTCCGTCTCATGCGCCAACGCTATCCTGCCGACAAAGTAGCCATCACAAGCGATTTTCCCGACCGGCTCCATACGACAGGAGTGATGGTGCCGCCGCTGATATTCCTCGTGTTTATCGAAAACGCTTTCAAGCACGGCATCACCTATCGCGAGGAGTCATATGTAAGCGTCAGCATACGTGTTGCCGACGGCAAGGTAGAGTTTCACTGTCTCAACAGCAATCCTCCTTCGTCAGCACCCTACACTCCGGGCATAGGACTGACCAATGTGGAGCAACGGCTCAATCTCATCTACGGCCCCGGGCACTCGCTTGAGACAATAGCCTCCGACACTTCCTATAACGTCAACCTCATAATACCCGTACATGAAACTCCTGACAGTAATAATTGATGACGAGCCTATCGCGCTCGAAAAGTTGCGCAGCTATGTGGAGAAGACTCCGTTTCTTCAACTGGCCGGGGCTTTCTCCAACGGCATGGACGCACTCGGCATGATTACATCCGACGGCAATGTCGATGTGATATTCACCGACATAAATATGCCCGACATAAACGGGCTTGAGATGGTGGGCGCGCTGACGCGTCCGCCACTCATCGTATTTATCACAGCCCATCCTGACTATGCCGCCGAGAGCTATCGTCACTCGGCCGTCGACTATCTGCTCAAGCCTTACAGTTTTGCCGATTTTCAGCGCGCGGCCACCAAGGTGATGCAACGCTACCAGCTCGACCACAGCTCGTCGACAGCCGACATGACGGCCGACATCCGGACTCCCGGCCAGGACTCAGGCTCACTTTTTATCAAGGTAGACTATCGCTACATACGCATCAGTCTCTCCAACATCCGATACATCAAAGGCTATGGCGAATATCTGCAGATATACACCACTACCTCTTCATCACCCCTCCTCACGCTCAGTTCCTTTGCAGCCATACGCGAAAAGCTCTCCCCCTCGTTTCTGCAGATACACAGGTCATATATCGTCAATATGAACCACGTGCTCCACATCGAGCGAGCCCGCATAGTCATGGACGCTGACACATATCTGCCGGTAGGAGACAGCTATAAGAGCAACCTGCAGAGCTACCTCTCGTCCCACTCCATAGGCGGCGCGTCACGCAAGGAATAATCAGAAGTCAAGAGCCGGTTCATTGAACATATGTGCCCGTTGGTTGAATCAATTTCACCGCGGGCACATATTTTATGTAATATTGCAGTGTCAATAGTTCGTTAAAAAATTATTCATAGGCTAAGCGGCATCTACCGCCAAGCCAAGGAGTTCTTTGACAAGTTTAGCATTTAAAGTCTTGTTCGGGTCAATTCCG
>NZ_CAJTCF010000096.1:0-12779 GCF_910574735.1 Duncaniella muricolitica
GGGAGACCTCTTCGACAAATCGAATTTCAAAAATGTCAATGTTCTCTATGGTTCAAGTGAACCGAATTTATTTAATTTTTAACCCCGTCCATTTTTAGTGGACAGTAGTGATCTTCTCCGTTAAATTCAGTAGACTATCTTGGCGAGCAGGCCTGTAAGGTGAGCTATGGCTATGCCATAGTTGGTCATAGGCACCTGTTGCGATTTTGCTTTGCGCACACGGTTGAGGATCAGGCGGCGGTTAAACATGCATCCGCCACAATGGATTACGAGCGAGTAGGGTGACAGGTCTGTCGGAAAGTCGCGTCCCGACACTATGTCGACAGTCAGTGTTCCGCCGGCCTTTTTATTGAGCATGGTGGGAATCTTTACACGTCCGATGTCTTCGCTCTGAGGCGCGTGGGTGCATGCTTCGGCTATGAGCACACGATCGCCGGGCCGCAGAGAGTCGATGACGGCGGCACTTTCGGCAAAATAATGAATGTCACCTTTGAATGCGGCCATCAGCACTGAAAATGATGTCAGCCGACATCCATCCGGCACCTGCGGGCCGACCTTGGCAAATGCTTGGGAGTCGGTGATAATCAGGTCGGGTATCGATCGGAGTGATGCGAGCGTATCTGTCAGACCCTCGGGAGTGGTGCACATGGCGTTGCAGCCGCGGTCGAGCAGTGCGCGCAGTGTCTGTACTTGTGGCAATATCAGCCGTCCTTTCGGGGCCTGGGCATCCTGCGGCATCACGAGCACTACGGTGTCACCTCGTTTTACAAGCCCGCGGAGCAGATCGGGTTCTCCGAAATCAGAGGGAATGGCACGTGAAATGGCTTCGAGCAGTTCATCCTTGCCTGTCGCTCCAAGAGCAGAAACCCCCGTGGCGTCAGCGGGTATGTGACGCCCTGTGTCGGTCTTGTTGACAACCTTGACCGTAGGTATGGAACGTGCGGCGAGGCGTCCGGCCCAGAGCGATTCCTCCGTTTCGTTTTCACCGACAAGCAGCAGAGCGATGTCGGCCTCGTCAAGTGCCTTTTCAGTCATTGTTATGCGAGCCTGTCCGAGTGTTCCGTCGTCATCAAAACCGGCAGTGTCAATAAATACGGCCGGACCTATGCCGGGCAGTTCCATTGCCTTGCGCACAGGGTCGGTGGTTGTGCCGGCGATGTCAGACACAAGCGATACTTGTTGCGAGGCAAGAAGGTTGACGACAGACGATTTGCCGCTGTTGCATGCTCCGAGCACGATGATGTGTAGCCTGTTGGCCGAAGGGGTGTCGTTGAGTGTCATGAGATGTCGATGTCAGAAACGGAAGTCACGGTGGCCGAGACTTATGCGCCCGAGGTTGTGGAGTGTGAGCTCTTTGACGCGTGAATGGCCGATTTTTTCAATTTCGGAACTGATGAGTCTCTCACCCTTGGCCCTGACAGCCGGCGAGGCGTAATCCTCGAGATACTCCTTTAATGTCATTATGGCGTTGGGTGCGCAGCAGTTGGCGATATTGCCTGTCTTTACAAGTGACATGAACCTGTCACCTGTGCGACCTTCGCGATAACATGCTGTACAAAAGCTCGGGATGTGGCCTGTGTCGAGCAGCCATTCCACCACCTGGTCAAGTGTGCGGCGGTCAGAGATGTCAAACTGGGCCGAACTCTCGTCGTCGGCATCCGCACCGGCATATCCGCCCACCGAGGTGCGGGAGCCGCCGCTGAGCTGCGACACTCCGAGGTCGAGCACGCGGGCACGAGTGGCGGCTGACTCGCGAGTGGAGACTATCAGCCCTGAGTATGGAACGGCTAGACGCAACACCGCGACGATGCGGCAGAAGAGACTGTCGGATATGGCATCGGGAAAATCATCCTTGGAGATGTCGTCGGCCGGGCATATTCTCGGCACACTGATGGTGTGGGGGCCTACGCCAAAACGTGCCTCAAGATGCTCGGCATGCATGAGCAGACCGATGAAGTCGTAGCGATAGGTGTTGAGTCCGTAGAGCACACCGAGGCCCACGTCGTCAAGGCCGCCCTGCATGGCGCGGTCCATCGCTTCGGTGTGCCAGGCATAGTCGCTTTTGGGACCTGTCGGGTGGAGAGTTTCGTAATTGGCTTTGTGGTATGTCTCTTGAAACAGTATGTATGTGCCTATTGCCGCATCGTGAAGCCGACGGTAGTTGTCGACTGTAGTAGCTGCGATATTGACGTTGACACGACGTATGGCTCCGTTGCGGTGGCGGGTGGAATAGATGGTGTCGATTGACTCGAGGATGTATTCCATCGGGTTGTTGCGCGGGTCTTCGCCGGCCTCGAGGGCTATGCGTTTGTGCCCCATGTCCTGGAGTGCGGTCACCTCGCGGCGTATCTCGTCCTGCGACAGTTTGCGGCGCGGGATAGTCTTGTTCTTGAGATGATAGGGACAGTAGACACATCCGTTGACACAGTAGTTGGAGAGATAGAGGGGTGCGAACATGACTATGCGGTTGCCATAAAACCGTTGCTTGATTTCGTTGGCGGCCTTGAAAATGCGTTCCACAGTGTCCGGGTCATCACACTCAAGCAGCACTGCGGCTTCGCGGTGTGTGAGACCCTTGCATTCGAGGCTTTTGCGTATCAGTGAGTCGACATATGACGCGTCTGAGGCTTTCACCTCTGCATACTCTATGGTGTCGAGTATCTCGTTGTGGTCGATAAATTCGGTGGCTATGTCGGAATTTGGATTATACATAATCGTTGTAATCTCCTTTTTCGGTTGTGATTTCCATGCCTATACGTGCCAGTTGTTCACGCAGCAGGGCTATACCCTCGGCTGCCTCGGCTCCTGTCGAGGCCTTGTTGTCATAGAGCGAATAGGCGGCACGGCACTCGGGAGGTGTGAGATTGGGCATCACCACGTTTGCCCCGGCCATAATCCCGCGGTTGCGTCCCTCGCTGTCAAGAGTCGCAAGTGCTGTGGTCGACGGTATGTTGGCGTTGGGAAACATGAGCCGAAGTATGGATATGAGTCTGACGGTCAATTCCAGATTGCCGGGTTGACAACTGCCGAACGGAGTGGAACTGTTGGGCAGAAACGGCCCGATGCCTATCATCTCGGGCTGTAAATGGTGCATGTATTCGAGGTCTTCGATTATATGAGCCGTGGTCTGGCCAGGTGAGCCTACCATGATGCCGGTGCCTGTCTGATAGCCCAGACGCTTGAGTGTGTCAAGGCATCTCAGTCGGTTGTCAAGACTCATGTCCGACGGGTGGAGCTGACTGTAATGACGGCGGTTGTGTGTCTCGTGGCGCAACAGGTAGCGTGAGGCTCCAGCCTGTCGGAATGCCGCGTAGGCCTCGTCGGGCCACTCGCCGAGCGACAGTGTAATCGCCGCGTCAGGATAGGTCGTGTATATGCGTCTGACGGTCTCGGTCACACGTTCGACTGTCAGAGCCGGATTCTCGCCTCCCTGTAACACAAATGTGCGGAAGCCTGCTTCATAACCTTTGCGGCATGAGTCAAGAATGGTGTCGGCCGACAGTGTGTAGCGTGGCAGGCCACGGTTGTCACGGCGCAAACCGCAGTATAGACAGTTGTTGCGACACACGTTGGTCACCTCTATCAGACCGCGTATTCTTACCTTGCGTCCGAATATGCCGTCAGTCCGCTCTCTTGCTGCCGCGGTCAGGTGCGCGACAGCTTTGGGGTCAAGTGACGGCGACAGGAGCACGGCATACTCCCGGGGAGTAAGATGCCGTGTCTCCGCAAGCCGTCCTATGATGTCGCCGGCAAGGTTCAATAGTGCTCCTCCTCTTTCGAGAGACCTTTGTTAAACCGTATTTTACTCTCCTTGTTGGTGGTTGCCGAACCCGGTCCCGTGATGCAGCCTCCTTCGCAAGCCATAACTTCGATGAAGCGTCCGGGTGCCTTGCCCGTGCGGGCGTAGGCCGAAAGGATGGATATGTTTTTCTTGTCAAGGTTGGTCACCTGGAGAGCGTTGATTTCCTGTTCGCGTTCGGGGGCGAGACGCAGATAGGCCTTGACGGCTCCGGCCACACCTCCGGCTGCGGCAAATCCGTGGGCTTCTCTTACTGCTGTGAAGCCCATTGTATAAGGCTCGGTCTCTTTGAGCTCGATGCCGTAGCCGTCAAACACCGAACCGATTTCCTCAAAGGTCATCACGAAGTCCACCTGGTCGTCGCGCCGGGCCTCGCTGCGCTTGGCCAGACACGGGCCTACAAAGACAATCTTGGCATCGGGATATTTCTCCTTGGCTATGCGGGCGGTGTAATACATTGGCGAACCTGTGGTGGACACATACTGCTTCATGGCCGGGATGTGCTTGTTGACAAGCTCGATATATGACGGGCAGCATGATGTGGTCATGAATGGCTGTCCCTCCTCGATTTTCTCAAGAAGCTCGTGGCCTTCGGTCTCGACAGTCTTCATCGCGCCTTGAGCCACTTCGATGACGTCGGTAAAACCGATCTGCCGGAAAGCTCCGTAGACCTGCTCTTTGGTGGCGTCAAACTGGCTGAGTATGGCCGGAGCAACGATGGCTATTACCTTTTGACCTTCGCGTATGGCCTTTAGCACGTCAAATGTCTGAGAGATTTCAAAAATCGCACCAAACGGGCATGCGTTCAGACACTTGCCGCAATATATACACTTGCTTTCGTCAATGTGTTCGATGCCTTGTTCATCCTTTGAGATTGCTTTGACAGGACATGCTTCCTCGCAAGGTACAGGGATATAGACGATTGCATGGTAGGGACAGCTTTCATGACATATGCCGCAGCTTATGCACTTGTCGTGGTCAATCTTTGCTTTACCGGTCTCTGAGTCGAGGCGCACGGCATTTTTCGGACAATTGTGCATGCAGCTTCGGGCCACGCATCCACGACACAGGCTGGTGACTTCATAATTGGTGTGCACACACGATGAGCAAGCCTCGTCGATGACACACATTATATTATCTTTTGCAGCACTTGACGCATCGCGTCCCAGTGCCATTTTTACATAATCTGAAAGCGGAGTGAGTTCGTCGGTTTCGTCGTTCATGTCAAGGCCGAGCAGTGGCAGCGACTTGTAACGCCACACGGCGCGCTCCTTATGGATGCAACAGCGGCCGGGGTGTTTTGAGCCTTTGGGACTCAGCTTGATTGGTAGCCTGTCGATTTCTTCTATTAATGATTCCTCTTTCCATAGTTTTACCAGCTCTTTAAGCAGCCTATGGCGGACAATCATAATATTGTTCTTGGTTGCCATTTTTTATGTTGATGATTGGTAGTTGAAATAACGAGTGCAAAATTACTCAAAAACATCGAATCAATGGCGAATATTGTGGAAAAAATGGCGAATAAAAATATAGTGGTGCATTTTTTGAACTGCACCACTATACGGTTTTGACTCTTGACATAATAGATTTTTTGAATCTATTATGTCAGAATTATTGACCTATTCTTTTATCACTTTCACTCGGGCTGAGGCGAATACGTTGAGGTCGAGGGTTGTGACAATCTCGCGCATAGCCATGGCTGCCTTGAAAGGCACATGTCCGTCAATCAGTTCAGGCGAGAAAGCGGCAATGGAACCGAATCCCGGAATAACTGTCATAAATCCACCGCCGAAGCTCGACATGGCCGGCACGCCGGTAATTGTCATCCACGGCTTGCGCATTTTTTTGGGGCCCTTGGCAGCCATCATGGCCACGATATTCTCTGACAGTTTGCCGTCAAATACCGGCACTCCCGACATGGGGTTTACGCCGTCGGCCGCGATAGTCGCACCCATTTGGGCGAGCTGTTGGGTTGTAACGAGCATGGAGTGGAGTTTTGTTGCGATGTCAATAGCTACAGGAGCATCGTCATAAAGCTCATAGTCATTGGTCGCAAGCATGTTTTCAACGCCTAGTTCGCAGTTCTTCTTAACGGCGGTTTTATACAGATTATCGTCAAGCACAGGCGATGAACCCATTAACGAAATCATGAGTTCTGACAATATCTCCATCTTGCCGTCAGCGTCGCCTACAGGCTGCACGAGGCTGGCGAGTCGGATGTTTTTGGCATGTATGCCTTTGGGCTTAGACGAGTGGCACGAACAGTGAGAGCACCCGCATTTGCCCATCTTCTGTGCCAGTTCCATAGGAGACATCTGGGTATAGAGCTGGGTGTAGAGCGGGATTCTGAGCAGCGAACCCATGGCAAAGGGAGACTGCGAGTCACCTACATCAAAGCATGTGCCGTCGGTAAGACATACCGATATGGCCATCTTGCCTGCGTTCATTCCGGCTACGCGAGGGTCGGGGGCCGCACCGTCGGCAGTCTTGGTTCTATACTTTTCAAAAGCGGCAGTCACGGCCGATTTTACATCTGACAATTTGACGAATCTTTCCATGATAATAATCCTTTAGTCAATCATGTGGTTATAACCGCTGATGTCGATGCAATGTTGGGTGGTTTAATTCTTATTTCGCCAAATTTCAACTTTTTAACCCTCTCGGGCGTTTTAGTGAAAAGAGATTAATCACTAACCAATAATCAATCGGATAATATATAGTTATGAAAAAAAAGATGTTGAATCTGTGGTCGCTTATAGTTCTGGGTATGATTATAGTGTTTGGAGCGTGCAGCAATGACGCGTCGGAAGAATTGCCGTCGGCTGTATCGCAGTTTATCACTCAGTATTTTCCCGGGATGAGTGTCAAGAGTTATAATGTGTTGTCTGACAACGGGTGTGTTGTGCAACTGGCGTCAGGTCCGACACTGCGGTTTGACAGCGAAAACCAATGGATGGACATCGATGGCAACGGAGCCAGACTGCCTCAGGTGCTGATGTATGACCAGTTGCCGACCGAACTGTATGAATATCTCCAGGCCACGGAGCAGCAGGCTGATGTATATGTGATGAAGCGTGATAAGTATTACTACAAACTCACGATGCTTGACACCGTGCTCACTTATGACATAGCCACAGGCAAGGTGACATATCCCGGGATGTCAGCCTCTTAACAACTGCCATATGAGTATGATGGCTATAAGTACCGGAGCTATCCACCTCACGATGAAATATATGATGCTCAACGCACGTGAGCGTAAGGCTCCGTTGTTGGTAATCTCACGGCGGAAAAACGACTTTGGTGCCACCCATCCCATGTAGATACACAGGAGTATGCCGCCAACAGGTAGCATGATGTTGGTGGTCACAGTGTCAAGAAAGTCAAAGATCGTGAGGCCGCATATGGTGTATTCGCTCCACGGACCTACCGAAAGCGAGCATATAGGACTGAGTATGAGCAAAGGGAGAGTGACGGTGAGTACGGCCTTGACTCGCGACATGCCTGCGCGTTTCTCCATAAACGCCACCGAGACTTCGGCGAGCGAGATGGTCGACGTGAATGCTGCGACTGTGAGCAGCAGGAAAAACAGTGATGACCATACACGGGTGCCGCCCATCTGGGCGAATATTTCCGGCAGGGTGATGAACACCAGGGCCGAGCCGGCAAGATTGCTGTCCTGCAAGCCGAATGTCATTACGGCCGGAAAGATGATGAAGCCCATGAATATGGCTACCATGAGGTCGAGCAGTGAGACTGTGACGGCCGTACGGGTGAGTTTTGCGTCAGACGGAAAGTAGCTGGCATAGGTCACAAGTATACCCATGGCGAGACTCAGTGAGAAAAACGACTGGCCCAGAGCGTTGACAAACGTAGCCGGTGTGACATGGCTGAAGTCGGGACGCAGGAAGAAGTCAAGTCCCTCGGCCGCCTTGTCAAGCGAGAGTGACACCCCGCAGAATATCACGAGCAGCAGGAAGAGCACCGGCATCATGACGTTTGACATCTTCTCGATGCCTTTCTGCACACCGCGTATGAGCACATACATATTAGCCAGAATCATTATCACTGTCATGACGATAGGGCGGTAGGTGCCAGTGATGAAGCTCCCCATTTTATCGCGGAAAGCCGCCTCGCCCGTGAGTGAGGACGAGTAGAGACCACCCGTGACAGACTGGACGAGATACTCGAAAGTCCAGCCCGACACCACCATGTAGAATGACAATATCAGATAGGAGGCGAGTATGGCCATTACACTGGCCGCACCCCATGCCTTGTGTCCGGGAGTGACGCGTGAGTAGACACCCGATGCGTCCGATTCACCTCCGCGTCCGAGAGCAAACTCGGCGGTCATGACCGGAATACCAAGCAGAAATATACACAGGATATAGATGAAAAGAAACACTGCGCCGCCGTTGGCCTGGACCTCGGCGGGAAATCGCCACACGTTGCCGAGTCCGACCGCCGAACCCACTGTGGCGGCTATCATTCCTATCTTTGATGCAAATTTTGTGTTGTTAGCCATTGAAACGTCAGGTTGAGAGTAGGAGAGAGGTGAGATGTGTCACGAGGAGAGAGTTGCAAGGGGGAGTCCGGTCGGAGCGTCAACCGTATTTTGAAATCTTGCGCAACTGCGGCTCGTTAAGAATCTTTATCTTACGGCCGTCCACCACGATGAGATGGTCTTTGACAAACTGTGTGAGTGTGCGTATGGCGTTTGAGGTAGTCATGTTTGACAGGTTGGCCAGGTCCTCGCGACCAAGATATATCTTGAGGGTCATGTTGTCATCCTCTTCCACTCCATAGTTGTCAAGAAGTACTATCAGGGCTTCGGCCAGACGTCCGCGTATGTGTTTCTGCGTAAGATTAACTATCTTTGTGTCGGAGGAGCCGAGATTGCGCGAAAGTTCGTGGATGAAGAACATGGCCAGCTTGTTGTTGTTCATGATCAGACTCTCGACAATCGACATCGGAATGGTGGCGAGGGTGGATGGCTCGAGTGTTGCCGCACTCGACACATAGTGCTCGCCGGCAAAATATGCACGATAGCCGAAATATTCCACTGGCTTGATGAGACGTATTATCTGACATCTGCCTCCTATGCCGTCCTTGTACTTTTTGACCTTGCCTTCTATGAGACACCAGAGAAACTCCGGCTCGTCTTTCTCGGCATACACCACCTGGTTTTTCTTATAGTGGTGTATTGTGAAGTTGTCGGCGATGAGACGCTTTTCATCTCCGCTCAACAATTGCCATATCTCGGCAAAGTCTTCAGTCAAAAGTTGCTCTATTGTGCTCTTAATCATGTGGCGTGCTGTGAAACTATGTTTTATAACACGCAAAATTACTTAAACTTTGTGTACTTTTTTAAATACACGCGTTAAAAATCATTAAACCCGGGGCCTTGCAATGTTTCTGAATGAAAGAGTATGACCGCCGGAAATATCAATATTTTTGTGAAACCGAAGACCGGAAGCTGTGAAATTTTGGCGGTGTGGAGTAATTGTGGTAAATTTGGGGTATGATTTACGCTGAAGTCCTGCTGCCGGTGCCTATAGCCGGTGCTTTTACTTATAGAGTCCCGGCCGACATGGAGGGAAGCATTGCTGTCGGACACAGGGTTATAGTGCCGTTTGGCCGACGCAAGTCCTATACGGGCATAGTGACAGCTCTGACTCCTTTTGAACCCAAAGGCTATGAGGTAAAAGAGATAAGCATGCGCATTGACGACCGTCCCATAGTGCGCCATCCGCAGCTCAAACATTGGGCGTGGATAGCTGACTACTATCTGTGCACTCCGGGTGAGGTATACAGGGCCGCAGTGCCGGCCGGTCTCAAGATTGAGAGTGAGACTTTTATTTCACCTGTGGCGGGGTTTGAGGAAGACGAGAACGACCGTCTCTCCACCCGCGAGCTCACTCTGCTCGAGGGATTACTCGAGACAGGCGAGAAACGTGTGAGGCTTGATGTTTTGTCAAAGAAGACCGGTATATCGGCCGTAGGGCCTGTGGTCAACTCGCTTCTTGCCCGTAATGCGGTGATGATTTCCGAAAATCTTGTGGAGCGTTACCATGCCCGCAAGGAGATTTACGTCCGTCTGACGGCTGTGCGCGGTGACAGTGATGAGCTTCATGCCGCTTTTGACGCCGTCAAGAAAGGAGGCAAACAGGAGACAGCTCTGCTGACTCTTATAGAACTGTCGGGATTTATGCGTCAGGGCCTTGAGGAGCCGGTCGAGGTGACACGCTCCGCGCTTATGGAGCGTGCCGGCGTGACATCGTCGGTGATAGCGGCTATGGCAAAGAAAGGTATTGTGGAGGTGTATACGCGCAAGGTGAGTCGGTTTTCCTATACCGGGAGGCCTGTGCGCGAGCTACCAGAACTGTCGGAATATCAGCAGACGGCTCTTGGGGAGATTCACCGTTCATGGCTCGAAAAGGATGTGACACTGCTCCACGGGGTCACATCGAGCGGCAAGACCGAGCTCTACATTCATCTCATAGACTATGCCATGAAACAGGGTCGCCAGGCGTTGTATCTTGTGCCTGAGATAGCTCTGACCACTCAGTTGACCACAAGGTTGCAGAGGGTGTTTGGCGACAAAGTGTTGATATATCACTCCAAATTTTCCGACAACGAGCGTGTGGAGATATGGAATCGTCTGCTTGACGACTCCGCGCCCAAGGTCATTATCGGTGCGCGCTCGTCGGTGTTTCTGCCTTTCGCGTCTTTGGGGCTCGTTATTGTCGATGAGGAGCATGAGTCGGCCTACAAGCAGCAGGACCCGGCTCCGCGCTACAATGCCCGCGACGCAGCGATAGTGTTGGCTCGCATGCATGGGGCCAAGACATTGCTCGGCAGTGCGACACCCGGAGTGGAGACCTATCGTAAGGCATGCACAGGACGTTATGGACTGGTGGAACTGACCCGTCGTTACGAAGGAGGTGAATTGCCTGAGATGAAGATTGTCGACATGACCGAAGCGAGAAAGAGGGGACAGGTCAAGGGCATATTTTCCGATGAACTCCGTGCGGATGTGGGTGAGGCCCTGAGCCGGGGCATGCAGTCGATACTTTTTCTCAACCGTCGCGGTTATGCCCCTGTGGCACGGTGCAAACAGTGTGGCTATGTGCCTAAGTGTGACCATTGTGATGTGTCTCTTACCTATCATCGGCGCATTGACAAACTGTTGTGCCACTACTGCGGGACCCCTTATCAAGTGCCGGAAGTGTGTCCGGCGTGCAAGGAGCCCGGCATTGAGGTACTCGGCTATGGGACTGAGCGCATAGAAGAGGAGGTGGATGCCTGTTTTCCTGATGCAGTGATAGCACGTATGGATCTCGACACTACACGCAACAAGGATGGTTATGAGGGCATCATTGAGGACTTTTCAGCCGGCAAGTCGCAGATTCTTGTAGGTACGCAGATGGTTACCAAAGGGCTTGATTTCGGCAAGGTGAGCGTGGTGGGAGTAGTTAACGCCGACGCCGTGCTTAATTTTCCCGACTTCCGAGCAGCCGAGAGAGCTTTCAATATGATTGAGCAGGTGGCGGGGCGGGCCGGACGCCGCAGCGGTGACGGCAAGGTGGCTATTCAGACCTATAGTCCGTCACATCCGCTTTTCCCATTCCTGGTCGCACACGACTATAAGGGATTTTATGAATATGAGCTTGCGGAGCGTCAACGCTACAATTATCCGCCGTTTGTAAGAGTGATTTATATATATGTCAAGCATAAGGACCCTGTGGCTGTGGGCACTGTGGCTTCGGAGCTTGCCGCCCGTCTGCGCGAACTGCTTGGCACAAGAGTGTCTGGGCCTGAGGAGCCAACGGTGGGCCGTGTGCAGACGTGGTATATACGTCGCATTATGCTAAAAATTGAGATTAACGCATCAATATCGAAGGTGAAGACTCTGCTAAATGAGGTCCGTATCGATATGACCAATCGCGGACGCCTTTCAGGGGCGAGCGTCTATTGCGATGTCGATCCGATGTAAACCAATTTAGAGGACGTTTAATAACAAATGTTAAGCAAAGTAGGTGCGTTTTTATTTAACTTGGTCATGATCAGATGATGCATGCGGTAGCTTTGGCCGTGAGCCGATAGTCCCATAAGTTATTGTTATTCGCAAGTCCCTTCAAAATGATATACGAGCTGTTGGAACGGCTCATATTTTTTATCTCCGAGCCATAGCTCTTTCGGAGACAGGTTAAACATTATGCTATGATAAAAGGGATCGGCACTGCCGCCAAAAATTTGATCGAAAACGATTTTGACTGTTTCAAGATCACTATCACCAGGACAAATCACATTCTTAGGCAGCAATACGAAATGATACATTTGCTCATCCATTTGGTAAAATTCATAAGCAGCTTTGACCTGGACCACGCCAATGTCACGAAGTCGGGATGCAATTATTTCATCAGTAATAGACATTGCCATTAGTGACAAGTCCATGTTGACTGTCAAGGAATCCTTTGACACCACCTTGCACGCATTCCCTACTGATATTGTATTTCCATGATAATAGGACGCCCTCATTTCGCCATGATACGTGCCTTTCATTTCAAAAAGAGCTCTTTGAATTTCAGATGATGAAAACTCTGGCTCGTCCTTATTGCAACTTGAAATGAACACCAAGGCAATGAACAGAATAATTGTGGCTATTTGTTTCATACTTTCTTTTTTTCACTACTGTCCACTAAAAATGGACGGGGTTAAAAATTAAATAAATTCGGTTCACTTGAACCATAGAGAACATTGACATTTTTGAAATTCGATTTGTCGAAGAGGTCTCCCAGATGAGTCTTGTCAGTCAGCGAGATTCCAAGAATCTGAAGTACTTCATAGATGCTCCGTTCCAGTTTCATATCGTGCTGTACGATTGCAACAAGGCAATAAGTAATTATAGCGCAATAGATTTGGATGCGTACTGCATTCTCTGATGTTCCCCAGAACTTCTTGATACGCAGATGCTGCTTGA
>NZ_CAJTCF010000097.1:0-12113 GCF_910574735.1 Duncaniella muricolitica
CCGATTTTCGCTGTTTTTTTAGTGTATGCCCGGTTTTCAACTTCCTGAGAATCGAATATACGAACTAATCTCGAAAAATTCCAGATTATTCTAAAATATTCAATTCTCAGAGGCTTTAATCAGAGGAGTTCTGCAACACCCTCGAGCAAGGGACAATCATAGAAAGAAATAATGAAACAACGCGCTCCGCGATGCTTTTTAGGGCTATGTCGCGGGGCGCGTTGTTTTGTTATGGCTTTTTGTTATGTCTATTCAGTTTATGCCTGGACGGAGACGATGCCTTTGAACGGAGTGATGCGTTAGCTTCCATATATTATCTATTTATAATGAAAATGTATGAATTTGTGTTGTTTTAATGGTTTTTTATTTGAATGTTGTGTGTTTTATTTGGAATATTAAATTATTTTAAATAAATTGCAAACGGAATATAAATTTATAATATGAAAACAATTCTCTCTTCCATCAAATGTAGTAAGATATTGATTTTGGTATCCCAATGTTTGGGAAATTATAAATGACTATGTATTTATAATGATATGTGGGATGCGTGGTATACTATGTATCTGAAGGATATATAAACGCTAACTTTGAATATGATAATATGATACCATTAATACTCAATTTTGGACCAGAGCGAAGAGCTAATAGGGAATAAATTTAAATACAAAATATATGAAAAATTTGACTCTCCTGATTGTTACAGCCATATTGGCTGTATTGAATGTGTATGGTGTGCAGCCGGTGAATGAACGTATCGTTAAACTTAGTTATCCTTCTGAAAAAGAGAAGGAGATAATAGATGTTGCTCGTAAGGTGTGTGAAGATGTAGCTCCTTCCTATGGTGTAGATGCTCTTGAGGCAGGAATATACAGTATTGATCCTTCTGAAAAAAAGCCTCTATTTGGTAAGAAGTCTATTTCAGTCAAGTTTATTGACAGTTCTTCCTGTGAGGATAATGGGTCCTGCTTTGTTGTAATGGTAGTTATGTATGAAGATTCGCTTGAGCCTATAATGATTATGGATAAGAGTGGGAGCCGTAAAAGTTTCCTTCCGAATGGTTATGCTTATTTCAGACAACATTATCCCGATTATAGATTAAAGCCGTTTGTAACGCCGGAAATGAAGGAGGGAGAAGTGACTCTTTATTGCAATTAGTCTTTCGCAAGCCTAAAAAGGTTATAATACCCTCTTAATTTTAGAAAGGCTCACAAATGGTGGCGGGAAGTTGCAGCTAAAGCTGCGGAGCAAGGGACAAAATAATGGAGGGATACGAATCAAAAAAGTATTATACAATCAAAGAAAGGATACAAATCAAGCAAGGGGCAATCAAAGAGAGGAATAATGAAAAAAACGCGCTTCGCGGTGCTTTTTAGGGCTATGTCGCGAGGCGCGTTTTTTATGTTATGGCTATTTTTTATGCTATTTTTTATGGCTTTTCTGTTTATGGCTATTCTGTTTATGCCTGGACGGAGAGGAGGGTGGCGGTGCCGCGGGCTGAGAGTGAGGTCATGACGGCGGGGAAGAGGAGTGTCTCGCCGCGGGTGACGGGGAAGGAGCGGCCATCGGTGTTGTCGATGATTTCGGCCTGTCCGTCGAGACACATTATGATGGTGAATGAGCCGCGGGGATTGGCTATGGGCTCAGGGGTGTCGGATGAGTTGAGGCTGAGACGGCGTGTGTCGAAGTATTGACATTGGGCGAGGAGATCGCCCTCGGGATGGCTTTGATAGTCGGGATAGACGGTGTAGTCGATGGCGTCTTTGGCCTGGTCGGTGTGGAGTTCGCGGGGATTGCCGTCTTTGTCGCGTCGGTCGTAGTCGTAGATGCGGTAGGTGATGTCGCTTGTCTGCTGTATCTCGGCCAGGAGGTTGCCTGCACCGATGGCGTGGATGCGTCCGGCGGGGAGGAAGTAGGTCTGTCCGGAAGCGGAGTCGTAGGCGGCGATGACGTCCATGATGGTGTTGTCGGCCACACGACGTTCGTATTCGTCGGGAGTTATGGCTGTGTTGAGGCCGGAATAGATTCTGGCGTCGGGGTCGGTGTCGATGATGTGCCACATTTCGGTTTTGCCGGGTGAGTTGTGGCGAGCCCGGGCGAGAGTGTCGTCGGGGTGAACCTGTACGGAGAGGTCGGCTTTGGCGTCGATGAGCTTGATGAGGAGGGGGAATGCCGAGCCGTAACGCTCGTAGATGTGCCGGCCTACGAGGTCGGCTCCGTATGTGTCGATGAGTTCGGTGAGCGATTGTCCGGCGAGGGGGCCGCGGTCAACGACTGATACGTGGCCGGGGACGGCTGAGATTTCCCAGCTTTCGCCTATCTGTGTCTGGTCGGTGACTATGCCTTTGAATGGAGCGATACGCTCACCTCCCCATATTACCGATTTGAGGTAGGGGGTGAAGTGAAGGGGTTGATTGAGCATATGAAAAGTACAACTATTGGATAAATAATGCAATGTATATCTATATTATACGATGCAGGTTGCTAAATTACTCAATTTGTTTTATTTTGCAAAATCGCGGGGTGGTATTGAGATGGTTAAACTATTAAAAGTCCGGGCACATCGAGGTGTGATTTCGATGTGCCCGGACTCGTAGGCTAAGCTTCGGGAATGATGCGCATGTGGGCTGTCGGGTAGCGGAGGACGAGACAGGAGGCTTCGGTGAGGACTATTTCTGTATTGATGTATTATTATGTTTTGAATTATCCCCTTAAAATGTCAATCCTCCCCATAAAATGAAAAATCCTTGAAAAATGCCCTTTTCTTCATTTCTGTTTCAGATGATATTCAATTATTTCTCCTATGGTATCTTTTGCGCTTTCAGCAACCTCTCTCCATTCATCTTAATCTGACCCTGCTGGAATTGAATCAACACCGCCCAGTCTAATTATATTATAATGTGGAATATATATTCTGCATTTGGTATTCCAACTTCTTTCATGTGCTTCACTGTATTTGCACCTGCTCCACCAACGCCAATTATTAGAATCTTGCTCATAAAATTAATATTTATGATTCAGCATTATCATAGTGTCAATTATTAGAAAATCCTCGCCGTCATTGCGCACGTCGCTAAATTTGACTTTAAGAAATCCGCTATTATCTGAGGGTTGTAAAATATCCTCTTTTGAAATTCGATATGATATGCTGTCTTGTGGGTCTAAATGTGGAAGCCATATATTTGTAGGCTCTATTATGTGTTCCCATTTCCCTCTTTTATTTGTGAAAGCATGGTAACACATCCAATTTGATGTTTCCCATTCTGTAACATATCCCCATTCATCAGTTCCGTTTCCGTCTAAATCTCCCTCATAAACGAAATGTATGCCGATTGTCTTGTTATCTAAAATAAGGTCTTTGACAGAGCCATTTTTTGTGAACACTCTCCATTTGAAATACCACCCACCGTCTTTTTCTCCAATCGGTTCAGCTATCAGCGTGTCAATATCAATACCGTTGAATCTTCCAATGATAGTATCACGATATTGTGAAAGTGGGTCAGATTCCATTGGATTATGCCTATTCTGACAGCCAATAATAGAGATACTTAATAAGCTGATTATATAGAATAGTAGTTGTTTCATTTTAGTATATCTGAACGGATTATAATTTTTAGATTATTGTGCTTTTGTTTAATTTGAGCGATTCTATCTTCTGATAAATCCCTGCATATCACAAGGGTAGTTTCTCTTAAAGTATCGTTAGCGATTCTTTTCAAAGCTCTGTAATCCCATATAATATGAATTTCCTCGTTATCAATATAGAAAGTGAATAGTCCTGCGCCATATACTAATTTGGGAAATTCTGAAAGACAGACCATAGACCTTGACTGTGCTATTATAACGTAGTCCACTCTATATGTTGCCCCAACCACGATATGTGGTATAGTCATATCATTCATATCTTTATTAGAACGACATATAGCGGTCATTATTCCTCGTTTGGGAATGTATAAATCTTCTTGTAACATAGTCTATTTTTTAGAAGTACATTTTTCAGATTCCCCCTATAAAAGTAAAATCTTTCAGAAAAAGTACCATTAGCCGGTAACTTGTGTAGATAGTATTTCTCTAATTGTTGAAGCCACACAGAGATTCGCAAACAGAAGAATAATCAATGCTATATATCGTTCTATTTTTGAAAATTTAAGTTGGCGTAGAATGTAGAATAATCCTATCATCAGTCCAATCATAAATATTACGCCAACTATTGTTGCTTCCGATTCTGTCATAATCGGAGGCTCATCACAAGCACAAGCATATT
The DNA here is from genome assembly GCF_910574735.1 of Duncaniella muricolitica. Lineage (NCBI taxonomy): Bacteria > Pseudomonadati > Bacteroidota > Bacteroidia > Bacteroidales > Muribaculaceae > Duncaniella > Duncaniella muricolitica. Next base: position 4,262 of record NZ_CAJTCF010000097.1, read on the forward strand.
CATGTTCATGCGTTGAGGGGTGTAGTATTCTGCCAACCAAATAACCAAAAATGAGATAGCCTATCATAGTCGCTATCATTGAGCCAACTGTTAGCCCAATAGTTATCGCTGATTTTATAAGAATATTGATATGTTTAGTCATCATGGCATAATAGAAAGACAAACATAACGATTCCGCCAATAATCCCTGCGGCTGTATTCAACATTGCGCTCCCTACTATCGCAGTGATAATCCCCATGATAATAGATAATAATATTTTTGAATTACTGTTTTCGTTTGCCATTTTTCAGAAAAAGACTGTGCCGATAGATGAAATATAGACTTGATGTGTGCAAGCCATTCTGATTTGTTCGGGTACTCCGTATGTGCCAATTTTTGAAGCGTAAGAAGTGCTGTCATGCCAACGCTGACCGTCCCAAAATCCGCACACCACAATTTGGTTGGGCTCTGTTCCCGATATGCCAACTCGTAACTTTATAGAGTAGAATTGCCCTTGATAAAGGAAAACACCATTTACCATTTGCACGTTTTGAGGTGCAATACTCTGATAGAACTGATTAGGGTCTATTGTCTGATACTGTGTAACACCGTTATTTTGTTGTGTATTGGCGTTTTGGTATGTGGTAAACAGATTGTTGTAATTTTGACCGTATGCTACTGTTCCAATCATTAGCATAATTGATGAAATGATTATATTCTTCATATTAAGGCGATTTAGAATGTAAAGGCTATTCCCATATTCTCAAAGTAAACCATATATAATTCGGGATTCTCCTTGTATGGCTTAATCTTAATAACGGCAGGAAATGATACCATACGAGAATCTTTGAATTTTGAATTTGGGGTCATAATACCGAAAGATTTAACCCAGCTTAATACAGTGGGGGCTGTATCGGATAAATAAAACTCAATCGTACCGTTATATTGGTATGATTCCTCCTTTTTAATCCTCCGTTTCTTTTCTTTCTTATCTATTTGATTCCTAAATTCCTCGATTTTTAAGTGAACACAGAAATCAGAAGGGTGGTCGCCTCTGGTATATAGAACAAGGTCATCATACTTGCCATTAGCCAAAAGAAATGGAAGCGGAGTTTTCCATTCTCCCCAATATCCTTTTATATATGAACTGACACCGTCAATCGGGATTTGTGCATACGCTCCGATTGAAAGAACGGTCAGAAAAAAGAGAATTGCAAGTTTTCTCATTTATTGTAACGTGTTCCTCAATCCTCGGTGGAACGGTTACGGTTGAACATGAAAAAGGTGTGAGGATTGTATCTTGTCTTATCCTAAAGTCAGGTCTTCGCATTACCTATTCCACGGATAAAACAATAGCCCCACACCGATTTTGCTATATAATCTGCCATTCTCGGCAGGGTATAAGCAACCGATGTAGGTGCTATTGCCAACCTTATCTCCGTGGAAATTCAAATTTGCGAAGTTTGACTTTAGAAGATAAAATTTCAATAACACCTTTGTAATATGTGCTGACTCACAATCGCCAACTCTTTGGGTCTGTGAATCAAGTGCAAAGTTACTAAAAAATGTCATTGGTGGGGCTATGTGGAGTAATGTTTTTCAGCATAGGTCTGTCAGTTTCGTAAAACTCAATTTCACGAAACCTCACAAAAAAGAAAAGAGAACACCCACACAGATTGTGCAAGTGTCCTCTTTGGATTGCGGATTAGTCAATGAACCACGAATAGCGGTCATCGCCATGCAGGGCGGCGTTAATGCCTTGTGCCACTTCGGTTGCATTGAAAGAGCGGTCAAGGAAGCTATCAATGTAGCTGCTCTTGTTTGCTCCCGTAAGTAGATTGTAGAACTTCCACATATCAATGTCAGAGCCGTAAGAGCCAAAGTTTTCATCGCTGATGTAGGCTTTTGCCACTGCATTGATTTGTGTGTCTGTTATCAGCAACCGTGGAATGTTGCGCTGTATCTTTTGAGGTAGGGCTTGATACAGTCGCATTTTCCCAAGAATCTGACAGAATTGGTGTTCCGTCATGCTTGTGTTGCCAAGTGTCTGCATTAGGTGCAGATGTTTGGCAGGGTTGTAGCGGTTGAGCATTTCAAGGGTACGGAGATAGAGGTCAGAAGTGTTTGAAACTTCCAACTGCTCAACGAATCCGTCAGATGAAACACAGAGGTTGCAACACACGAGGTTTTTGAAGCCCACGAAGATTTTGAATCGCTCTACTGACTTTTTGGAGTAGAGATTCATGTGGTTATAGGCACGCACACCGCCGACGGTCAGAGTGAGTTTGTTACCCTCTACCGTTTCATAGATAGTGGGAACTTCGATGCAGAACATCATTCGCTCGTAGTAAATCGTTTTGTCCGATTCCAAGAGCTGATTAGCGGGCTTGTGTATCGCTTCGGGGATTCTCCCTTTAATGATGTGCGATACTCGGATTTCGGGCGTTTCGATTCTCTCTCCGTTGTAGAACGTGCTGACTGCTTCCGCTACCGTTTCGATAAACGCAGGGTGCGAGATTGTCAGTTCATTGTCCTTGCTGAACACAGGAACAATGCACTCGTTTTTGAGGTGCGACAGTTCGACAGCCTTTGTGTTTGCTTCGATAAACGGAAGTGTCTTTTTCTCTCTTTGCGGAATGTCTGTAATAACTTCCGCGTCTGTTGCGTACTCATTGAGCCAACTGATTCTTTTAGGCTCAACCGCAGGTAAAATCATTAGATTTTCCATAAACGTGCGATTATTAGAGGTTAATAAAACTGTTTTGTCTTTTTATTCAAGAAAGGTGGGGGGACTATCATGTGAAGTGGAATCTTATGTGCAGAATCAAGCCGATTCTTGAATCTTGACATTTTTGATTAGGGGGAGGGGGTATTTTAGAGAGGTATCAGTATGATTGTTTGTGTATCTTTCTGTACGGATTAAAATTGCAGAGGTCTATTCTCCTTATAATAGAAGTCTGGAATTTTCAGAAATGAAAAAACTCCATAACCGAAGCTATGGAGTAGTGGTAGATTTTTCAGAATTGAGATTATATGAGATATTCAGTATTCTTGTCTTTTGTTGATGATTCAAGTTTTTCAGAAGTTAAGACTTTGACGAAATAATTTAGGCTTTTAATCTCTTTGGGTAGTGTAGAAAGTCGCTTTTCAAGTTGATGTTTGAGAGAGTATTTCATCTGTATGTCGCAATCATCAATTCCTGCCAATTCTTCTTCCTTATATGGAAAACGCACAGCTATTTTGCTGATATATTCTGTTTTGTACGGTGGAACATTGATTTTGTGAAATATGCAGAAGTTTGTTATATCCTTATAAATCGACTTGTATAAGTCTGGCGTTCCATTGGGATATGTACGAGAGTTTCCTAAGTCAAAGTAAGGCATTTTAATTTCATATCCTTTGTCGGTTTGTACGATAAATCCAAGTTCCCTGCACTTCTTCATTAGATTCTGAATCGTGGCATAGCTTAATCCAACTCGTTGTTCTATTTGTCGCAAACTGTAAAATGTAGTATTAGTGTTATTAACACAAAGACATTTTATAAGAATGATAAAGCCTTTGATGTCATGTTGTGCTTTCTTTGACAATCCGTCAATCTCAAAATCGCTAAAACCTTTATCCACAATTATAAAGTCTTTTGTAGGGATAACTGTTGTATAATAGTTTTTGGTCTTTGGGATTCCATTAACCATGCCGATACATCTACGCTCAATCTTCAAAAAGTTGCCAATCTCCTCTATTTTATGAAGATGTCCGCTTGTAGTTTCAGTATTATAACCCGATATTTCAGCAAGAGTATCTAACAGTACATTAGATTTGCCATTCTTGAAATCGCTTTTGAACAAGAGATTTAAGAATGTCATAGCTTCCTTATTATTGAGGAACTTAGCTAATCCGATTGGGAATAATCGGTATTGAGTGGAACTATCTGACATTTAAGTTTTGAAAATTCGGAATCCCGGCAAAGTGCCGAGATTCCTGTTTATTAGTTGGTAATAATATAGTTAATAGTATGGCCGCATTTTCTATATCATGCAAACCGTTCTTTTTATATCATAGATTCATGCGTTCACGAATCCTTTTAATTTGAGTATAGACTAATTCTTCGTCAAGATTACCATGATGATTTTTCATTGCTTTAACGTCATTGTCAGTTATGGCTGAAAAGACTGCCATAGCTTTGTCGTAGGAATCTGCTACCACTATATTGTTGAATTGCTGTATCAGATACCGCTTTGCTATATCGGCAGGCGAGAAGCCTTTTTCACGGCAGAGGGCAATGTATTTATCACCCCTCTTTATATTGAATGAGGGTATGATAGGGGTTTTACCACCTCTCCCTTTATGTTGCGTCTTAGCACACAATTTTGAAAAATCTGATATAGAGAGTGCTTTTGCGTCAGCGCAATAGATTCTGTTTAGCGTTGATAATGGATAACCGTCTTTGTTATCTTCTCGCTTCAAAAGAGTATTGTAGCGTTTCAGCAGTTCGTTGTCTGCAAAGGTGTGCGCGGCACCACGCACATAATCATCAATACGCCATTGGCGTTTGGTAATATTGATTTCGTTTATATACTCTGATATAGCTTCTCCTTCTTTTAGTTCAACCACAATGGCAGGGACTGATACCATTTCTTCTATTCCTTGTGATTCCAAGTATTGATTATAAAGTGAAGTTGCACAAACTCTGTGCTGTCCGTCAAGCACAAGGGAATATTCGTGTGCTTTGTCTGTTGGGATTGTTTCTCCCGTAATCGCCATAAGGATTATGTCGCTTTCCTTTTGTAAGGCGACTTCGGCAGGGATAACTTGTATCATTTCAGCACTCTTGTAGCCTTTCACTACCATGTTCTGATAGATGGTATTCACATTGTCGCGGTTGACGCAACGATTGATGTCTTTGGCAAAAGCGACATAGCGAGTTTCACCGTTAGCAATGATAGTAACATTGTTGATAAAATTAAATTTTGACATAGTTTTATACGCTTAACCTATCCAGCATTAGGCTTTTATGATTATGTAATATTTGTTTTGTAACCGTGATTATTTCTGATTACGATGCAAATTTACGGCGACTATTTAGGCTATATGGGTGGTAAATGATATGTAGGTACTACCCCCCTTATTCCATAAGTAGGAATAGAAAAACGCCAACCCCTCACGAATGAGGAATTGGCGTTGTCAACATTAAATCTTATATTTAGAACGTGGGATATATTGAGGATAGTAACGATATATTTTTGCTTTTGTATTGTTTGAAGAATCCTTTTAATGATTCTGAATCATCTTTGAAGCAGGGATTGGTAGATAATCGTGTATAGTAAATAAGGCGTGAGATTAAAAGGTTACGGTTTAGTTGTCCGTGATTTCCTTTAGTCGCTCTACCCTTAAATTGAGGGTTGAGTTCAAAAAAGTATTTTAGAAGTGATGCGAAATGCCATATAAGTACAGAGTTTGATTCCTCTGAATCTTCAAATATAGGATTCTTATCTGACAAGTCAAAGCCTAAAAGATTGTTGGAATCTTTGTCCGTTTTATAACCTGCCACAATCCATTTAAGAATTGCGGTCATTGTACGGTCATCATCAATAGTGTAGTTCCCCTTGTTTCCTTTTATTGACAGCGAAAGATTGAAATCATCGCTTTCATTTAACATTCGCCAAAACTTCTCTAAACGGATTTTGGGCGTTTCTTTCAGCTTTAATCCGTTTAGTAAAATACTGCAAGAATAATCAAAGCAAAACATCGTGAGAAGCCAAAAGGCATTAGAATCCATTTTTAATCCTGTAATCGTGTTTTGTAGATTTTCATTTTTGATATAGTCTTCGTATGTAAACCGACATGGAATCTCTTTGCGGTTATAGCGTTCCTCAAAAATACAGAGAGCATTTTCGGGATTTGTAAGATGTACCTTGCTTGAAAAAACTTTATCCCCAGTGGGTAGAGATATAGTTTGCCCATTTCCTCTGATTATTGAAATTATATATTTGGATAGTAGTGTATCCTCTATATTAATCTTATTCATTCTCCTTTTGGTCTTTAAGTTTCGCAATTCCTTTGAAATCTATTTCATCTTTTGGGAGTTGTGGATATATATTATAGTCATCTCCCAATGCTCTAATTAAGCCAGCGACATCGTATTTGGCTATTGTTCCATTATCGAAGCTATAGTTTCCAATCGTTGCTTTGGGGAATACCGTTGTAGAAACAATACGTTCATTCTCGTTAAATTCAAATGTCGTGGGTAAGAGTGCCACATATTTTTTTCCAGTATTTCTTACTGCTAAAATTCGTTGTATTCCGTTTTTGAAATTTATTATAATGAATCCGTTTAATAAATTAACAGAGTAATAGACTACTCTATCAAGTTTTTCTCTGTATAAATTAGACTTTTCAATTTCGCCTATATGTTGTAATTGTTCTTGAGTTCTAACTTTAGATATTCTACTTATGGCATCTTTATGAGTTGTAATGTCGTTGTTTAATTTTATGATTTTATGGTTAATATCCGATATTTCTTCTCCATACGTTATGTAATCTTGTTCAAGCCGCTCTATCAATTCAGAATCCGAAGCCAAGGATATGCGCTTATATACAGCTTCACGCTCTTTTATTCTCAAATTAACTAATTTCTTCAAATTCTCAATACTATCTAAAAGAATTTTAATCTGTTGATTATGCTCTTTTATTTCTTGTTCATTATAAGCAAGGTATTCTAAATCAGTAATTGTATTAATCACGGCATACCACACACAATTTAGTAATAGGGTGGCTTGTAATCCACTATTCTGACATTTCTTTGAATCCCTATAATCAGGGTCATTATTGCGCATAACACACGAATACTTAAAAAAACCGCTACCGCTATTATAGTGGAGTAATAATGAATATCCACAAGGACAGTATAATAAGCCTTTTAAAGGATTAAAATTCTTACTACTTTTTCCTCTGAATAGTTGATTGTCAATAAGGCGTTTAGTTGCTAATGCCCAATCTTCTGCACTTATTATTGGAGTAATTTTTAAGATTAAATCTTTATACTGCCGTTCTCCCTTATAAAGAGGGTTGCGTACAGTTTTTGATATAGTAGATTCTGTAAATTTAAGACCATTCCTAACAGTACGTTTCCCTAAATTATTCAAATTGCGTGCAATTTGTCTTAATGTAGTACCGCTTAAAACGGAATTGTAAATATATTTTATTAAATCCGCTTCATTTTCATCTATCTCCAATAAAGTTTTAGGTTCTCCCCTATGATTGATAATATAATTGGGATTGTTAACTACCTTAAAACCAAAAGGCGGCTTTTGACCCATAAAAGAATATGGATTTATTTGTAAAACCGATATTTTCCCACTTGTGGTTCGATTTATAATTTTTTGCCGTTCTTCCGCCGCAGTATTAGCCTTAAATGCTAATGTCATTATATCAAAAAGCGATAAAGAGCTATATGCAGAATATGTTTTATTAGGGTCATCAAGAAGAATTACGTCTAATCCATTCTGTAAAATATCATTTATAATTGATAGCACACGCATTATATCGGCCTCTCTTGAAAGTCGGGATAATTCGGCCACAACTATAATGTCGGCTTCTGTACGGTCAACGCTTAAAAGTTCATTTATACTTTTGCGATTTTGTTTCGCACCCGATATTTTTTCATCAATAGTGCGTATGTAGCGGTATTGGCAACCATTGCAGAAGTCTTTAATTAGAGAAATCTGTCTTTTTAGGTCTTGAGGTTGTTGCAGAACTATTTCTCAAAAAAAATAGCAAAAGCCTCAACTTTCACAAGCTGAGGCTTTTTTATGTCCATAAAGTTTTGTAACTTTATGGTATTCAAAACTATTGAATACAAAGTTAATGTATAAG
>NZ_CAJTCF010000098.1:0-12055 GCF_910574735.1 Duncaniella muricolitica
ATCTTCCGCTCGCAAATGCGCGGTGTCCGAGACCGCGATTTCTTCATCTTCCGCCTGGTCAAACTGTACGCTTGAATATTTAACACTTCGGTCTACTCAATTTAACATATGCACTGGAATTTCGGCTTGGGCCAGAATATTGCCTGTCGCTTGGTGAAGTGAAGGAGAAGATGCCGTTTGGCAAATTTGCCCAGCGGTTTGATTCGCTGCTCGTATTTTATGTGCTTGACCATATGTTCTGCTTTGTCGACATAGAGGATTTTACATATGTCAACGCCAAATCGAGTCCAGAGGAAATTGCACGGATGAAGTCATTGTATGCGTCGCTGGGTGTGCCCGGTAACAGTGCGTTGAAATATTGGCTGCGGCTCGACCTTGACGGTGATATTCCCGAGGCTGTCGTGCGTGATGCTGTCGCCATGGCCTATCGTCTGGTCAAGGAAAAATATATGGGGAAGTCAACGGCACGACGTACACGAAAAGGAGAAAAAGCAAGAAAGGTTTTCCCTATTGAGTAAATAACGAAGCGTGCAGTCAATCGCGATTGACTGCACGCTTCGTGTCATTGAGCGGTAAACGAGGCTCGAACTCGCGACCCTCAGCTTGGGAAGCTGATGCTCTACCAACTGAGCTATTACCGCGGGCGTTAGGTTTATATGGTCAAGTGATCGGAGCGGCGGGATTACGGGAGGGCCTGCGACGATGTTGACCGATGCAAAGGTAGGGATATTTTTTTGAATTGACAAAACAGTTGTTGCGTTTTTTGTGCCGGAGTATACGAAAAAGCTGTGGCGGAGTCGGATTTATTGCGTGTCTTTCCTCTAAAGAAAAAACATTTATTTATTCTGCCGGTGTATATATCTCAAGATTTATATCTACATTTGCAGATGTATGGACCGACGTAAATTTTGCAAAATTGGTGCGCTGGCTATGGGCGCATTGGGATTAGGGGCATTCGATGCGCAGAGCTCGGCTTTGTCTTCCTGGAGTGAGCTGCGGCCGATGAGGTCGTTCAGGCTTGCAGTAATCAGATGTGAGTGTTATGAGGATATTCAGAGCCGATATCTTGACGACCCAGAGTCGGGACCATGCGAGATGTTTAGTCCGGGAGTTGTGATGGAGTTTGCAAATGGATGTGAATGTCCTGCCGATTTTTGCCTTAGGGCTTGGTCGGTAATAATAGGAAGTGTCAACATGGCTGTGCAGAGTTGTGTGGCCATGCGTGAGAATATTCTGGTAGTAGCTTGTCCGGATGGAACAAGACCGGTTATATTTAAGGTGGATTTGTTGTAGGGGATAGCTTTGTGATTTTATCGCATAAACGGATGTTTCGCTTCCGGATCGGGGACGAATGATTCGTAGGTCGAGTCGCTGTAATATACAACGATTCCGGTGACACATTTGCCTTTGCCAGGAGTGACGGTAATGGGGCGATTGGGCGACTGCTGGTCCTGTATTTGAGGTGACGGCGTGGTAGATGGAGCGGATGAGGTTGATGGATTGCTTGCGAACGCAAAGGTGTTGCCTACAAATGAAAATTCTTCCGCGTCTGATGCCTCGGATTTTTCTGAGTCAGAATCGTCGACAGAAAAAAGATTCTCGTCTTGTGACGAATATTCTTGTATGTCAGTTTTTTGTGTGTTGTTTTCTGCGCTTGTGGGCTCGTTTTGAGGCTTTGAGATTGCGATATTATCACCGATTACCATCTCTCCCTCACCAAACATCAGCCATGAGACGGAAAGTTCGGGATAGGTGTAATGTATTTTGCCGATAATTTCATCGCTAACCTTTTTATTGCGTCCTGCAAGTAGCTGAGAGGCAGATGGGCGAGGTATGTCGCATTCGTCGGCAAACTGAGTTATGCTGATGCCGCGTGTGTTGAGATACTGTTTGAGTCTGGAAACAAGATCCATAATTTGCAAACTTGTAAAATTTGACTTTACATTTGATGTGCAAATGTAATTATAATATTTGAAACTGCAAAATTTATTTTCCAAAACACAAGATTAGATTATGGAATTGTAAATTGGCGTGAGTTTGAGAATGAATTAGCTGAGAGTGTGTTTTTGAGTTTGCGAAATGGAATCGAGGCGACTGCTATAAATGGACGTATTAAAGGGACTGTTTAATGGCTTTCGGTATATATTTGGGACGTACACTCTTGATGGGTGGGATAACTACTGCGAGTTAAAAATGCCTATGATTGTATGATTTGTTTGTAGCTATTCTTCAGATTATTTTTGTAATATGTTGAGTTCTAGTGTTTAAAAAATCAAGTTAATAAATCAAAACATTGTGAATTGTTGAGTAGTATGCAAATGAAACATGATATGGAAATTGTAAAATCAAGATTGCTTGATGTATTAGATTAGGTTGCGATTTAAAATGATGTCACGAGAGCTGATATTTTATTTGAGAATTATAGCTATTACGATATGGGATAAATTTCGATATTGAATTCTCAGATGCAATATTAAAAGATTTGATTGTAATTGCAAAACGCTACATTGCAAAATCAAACACAAACTATTTGATGTGTTATTCGTGGTTTTGATTTTCAAACACTTAAAGATCAATTGAAGTCATGATGTATGGCCTTCGATTGTATAACAATTCTTTTGTGTTAAAGTGTTTGATTATTAGGGGTTTTAACATACGCAAATATTTTGGCTGAAAAATTCATCTAAATGTAAAAATAATTCGATATATATTTACGTTTTACATTAGTTTAAACATATCTTCACTAACTTAAATAATCTCTACCGTGAAAAGAATCATTACATTTATGTTATGTATATCCATATTTTTTTGTGGAGCAAAGGGCATAGAAAAACCATGGAAACATGGTGGTCTTAAAGTGTCGGATGTCGGATCACATCTCTCTCATGTCGATGGAACACCATTTTTCTGGCTTGGTGATACGGGCTGGCTCTTGCCTCAAAGACTCGACAGGGATGAGGCTGCCTACTATCTGAAACGATGTGGCGAGGCTGGATATAATGTCGTACAGATCCAGGTGATAAATGGTATACCTGCTTTTAACGTGTATGGCCAGATGTCAATGCCTGACGGGTTTGATTTCTCTAATATCAATAGGCCCGGAGTGTATGGTTATTGGGATCATATGGACTATATTATAGATATGGCCGAGCGCAACGGCATATACATCGGTATGGGGAGGTATGGTCAAAGCCGGAATGATGGACGAGCAGCAAGCTGTAGCCTACGGTACGTTTCTTGCCAACCGTTATAAGGCCAAGCCTAATGTGATCTGGATAATGGGTGGAGATGTGCAAGGCGATATACGTCCCGAAGTGTGGGATTCGCTGGCACGTACTATCAGGAGCATTGACAAAAATCATGTCATGACCTATCATCCTCGCGGACGCCATACATCGGCCCAATGGTTTGCCGACCGCGAGTGGCTCGATTTTCATATGTTTCAGAGCGGCCACAGGCGTTACAACCAACGTATGGGCAACAAGAATTATCCCATACAGGAAGGTACGGAGGAGGACTCATGGATGTATGTCGACTCGACAAGGGTTTATGATCCCGTGCGACCGGTGCTTGATGGCGAGCCGAGTTATGAAGATATACCGCAGGGATTGCATGGTGCTGACGAGCCGCGATGGAGTGCCCGTGATGTGCGTCGGTATGCCTATTGGTCGGTGTTTGCCGGATCATGCGGGCATACCTATGGACATAATTCCATAATGCAGTTTGTGCGTCCCGGAGTCAATGGCGCGTATTTCGCCGACGGTATAGCCAAGCCGTGGTATAAGGCTCTTGATGATGACGGTTTCAATCAGATGGTACATCTTAAGCGGCTTATGCTTGCGTTTCCTTATTATGAGCGTGTGCCTGACCGGTCGGCCATACGTGATAACGGTGTGCGATATGAACGTCTTATTGCTACTCGTGGCAAAGATTATCTGTTGGTGTATAATCACACCGGTCGAGACATGAATGTGGATCTGAGCAAAATTTCGGGCCGCAAGCATCGCGCCTGGTGGATGGACGCAGCTTCCGGAGCGGTCAAGTATATCGGAGAGGTCGGTAAGGATATGCGTTATAAACCTGATGGTGATGCCGATGGTGTACTTATTGTGACCGATGTCAAGTCTGCTTATCTGACGCCCGAGACTACGTCGCTTATGTCGCTCCCGCAGCCTGAGGTGAGAGACCTTACGGAGTGACAGACGAGAGGCGCAAAAACAGTAATGGAGAATGGATGTCTGAGCTTAGCAAAGCTCGGCGTCCATTCTCCATTTTTTAGCGAGGTTCCGCTTGGCTTGTGATTGCTGAATTTATCCCACTTCGGCGATAACTTCGATTTCAACAAGTACCTGCTTGGGGAGCTCGCGCACAGCTACGGCCGAACGGGCGGGGAACGGCTCGGAGAATGTGCGGGCATATACCTCGTTCATGGGGCCGAAGAGACTCATGTCGGCGAGGAATACAGTTGTCTTGATTACTCGGTCGATGCTGGTGCCGGCAGCGGCAAGAATGGCCTTGACATTGGCGAGCGACTGTTCGGTCTGAGCCTGGATGCCTTCGGGTACTTCGCCGGTAGCGGGATTTACGGGTATCTGGCCTGAGCAGAAGAGGAGTGAACCACACTTGATGGCCTGGCTGTAGGGGCCGATGGCTGCGGGTGCCGCAGTAGTTGAAATTACTTCTTTCATGTTGTTGAAATGTTTAACATTGATATTTATTATGGTTTTGCTTTGGCAAAACTTTTGTTGCTATTTTATATTTCCGATAGTAGTGTGTCGCCTTTCATTGTCGTGAGACGTGAGTCGATCTCGTCGCATATGGCTGTTACGCCCGGAAATTCAGCCGGGAATCCGGCTATGAAATTCTTCTCTCCGTGATTGCGCAGACGCTCTATGACAAAGACACATGAGTAATGGTCGATGCTCATGGCCGGCTGCACGGGCTGCTCGTCGGTCGAGAGGTCGTGTGACCCTTCGGGCATGACTCTGACAAGGAGTCCGCACGCTATCAGTCGGTCTGTGATTGCCGAGACAAGCGGTGAGGGAATGCCATAAGTCGAAGCTGTCTCGAGAGGTGTTATAGGCCGCTTGGCTGCGGCGAAACGTTTTATTATCACCGAGAGAATGGCAATGGTGACTTTCAGCCGGTAGTTGTCAGATATGTCGCGTGTCTGGCGGTTGAATGTAAACATGGCAATGTTTTGAGCCGCACTGCACACAAGAGCTCCCGCCAGTGTTATCAGCCACGAAAGCTGCATCCATATGAGCATCAAAGGCAGAAATGAGAAGGAGCCGTAGATGGCATTGTATTTGGCTACATACAATTGGCCTGTGACAAATAGCCATTGGAGTAATTGAAAAGCGGTTCCTGCTAATATGCCGGCCGGTAGAGCGTTCTTGAATTTAACCTTGGCGTTGGGGATGAGCATGTATGCTCCGACAAAAAAGAGCCATGTGAGCACCACGCTCGCGCAGTCGAGCATTATTTCAAGAAACGGTGTCACGAAGTCAAAAGGCAGCAGCTTCTGTATGGCTGTCGACATGAATATCTGTAATCCCCCCGAACATATCATCAGAATAGGCAGTATGATACATATGGCGAGATAGTCGGTGACCTTGCGGAAAAACGAGCGGCCGACAGTCACTCCCCACACATAGTTGAAGGCGTCCTCAACGCTGTCAAGCAGAGAGACGATGGTCCAGAGCAGAAATACTATACCGACGCCTACAAACAGGCCTTCGGATGCTTGGGCCAGGCAGGAATCGACAAACTTGAAGGCCATCTCAAGGGCCTTGTGTTGTGAGGGGAAATAAGTGTAAACCTGATTCTGAAGTAGATTTTGAAATCCAAAGCCTCGGCCTATGGCAAATACCAACGCAAGAGCCGGCACCACAGCAAGCATGGTGCGATAGGTCATGGCACACGCTTTGCTCTGGAGGTCAGTGCTCATAAAGGTTTTGACAGTCAGGTTGACTGTTTTTATGAGGTTGACTTTCAGATTGTCGCGATGGTCCTCCCATACACCTTCGGAGCAATAGGCCCATAAAGCCATGGCCCGTTTGCTCAGACGGTCATAGGTTTGCGCCAGGCGTCCTTTGGATTTCGTGTCATTTTTCATCGGTCGGTGTTTCTATATATGTCTTGGCAGCCTGTGATCTGGCTATGTCAAGCATACGTGTGAGGCGTTCCTTTTCGATGCTTGCGAGTTTGGCCTGGCGCAGAGTCGTAGCGTAATCATACAGGGTGGCTATTTCTGAAGCCTGTATCGCCGGCAGCGGCATGGAGTGGGAGGACGAACCGTTAAATGTGAGTGTCATCGGAGTGGCGCGGTGCTTGTTGATGAAACGTCCGAGCGAGTCACATTCGACTCCCATAAATGTTATGATCTCGGCTCCCATCGAGCGGTCATTGCGCTCGCCGTCATGAGGCACGGAAGCTGTCGACGCACTCTCTCCGTTGCAGCTCACGGTGACCGAAGTGCTTTTGGCCGGTTTGCCTTTAAGGGATGATATTATGTAGAAATCTCCGTCAGGACTTATACGTGCCTGAAGGCCGTTGACTGCTCCTACGCTTTCCGGATCGGTGGATGCTCCTGTGTAGTATCCCTCGATGGGATTCTTTACGAATTTCACAAGCCGTTGGAGCGAATCTCCTCTGACTCCAAGCACGGCGACGAGCGAATCGGCCTCTTGAAGCTTTTGTACAGTCAAACCTTCGGTGGCCCGTGTGGCGAGATGGAGAGCCTGGCGGCGCACGTCTATTTCAGCCGGATATGCCGACTTGATGGAGTCGGTGAGCGTAATCGCACCGGCATAGTTGCGGGCGTCATAGGCTGCGGTCGCTTCTGCAAGCAGGGCTTCGGCCTTGGCTTTATCGCCCGAGCCGGAGCATGAAGCGAGTATGGATAGAGCGGCCAATGCCGAGACGAGAGAGCGAGAGGTGTTAGTTGCTGCGTTGAACATCTTTTATGCCTTTGACAGTTTTGATTTTTTTGATTATATTGTTGAGTGCGGCTGTGTCGTTGATGCCGAGGACGAGAAAGCCCGAGAACATGCCGTCGTTTGATTCAATGGATATATTGCGAAGGGCTACGTCTTTTTCCTTGTTGATTATTGATGTTATATTTGTGACGATGCCGATGTCGTCGATGCCGACAATGCGCACTGTGGCGGCAAACTGATTGCCGGCTTTGCCTGACCAGCGTGTGCGTATCACGCGATAGGGGTAGCGTTCGTGGATATGGCGCGAGTTGGGACAGTCGATGCGGTGGATTTTTATGACTCCCTCGGCAGAAACAAATCCAAACACCTTGTCGCCGTAAATGGGATTGCAGCATTTCGAGAGCCGATAGTTTACTCCTTTGATGTTGTCGCCTATGACGAGAATGTCATCTGACGAATTGTCGGAATGTCGTTCGCTCTGGTCCATGAACTCAAACTCCTCGGCACTGCGACGCTCTATCTCGGCCTTGTGGTCGGCGGCATTGAGCAGCTCGTAGGTCGCCATCACATCGTTGACATCAATGCTCTCGTCGGCAATGGCTTTGTAGAAGTCTGTTACTGTGCGGTAACCCATCTTTTTGATGGCACGCATGAGTGTCGCTTCCTCAAGATCGATTTTGCGGTTTTTACATCTGCGCTGGAGCAGCTCGCGTCCATATTCCGCCGATCTGTTGGCACGTTCGTTGATGGTCTGCTTTATTTTGTTGCGGGCCTTGGTAGTGACAACAAAATTGAGCCAGTCGAGTTTGGGTTGCTGGGACGGAGAGGTGAGAATTTCGACCGTGTCGCCCGACGACAGTTTGTGGTTGAGCTTGCGGTTGCGTCCGTTGACCTTGCCTCCGATGCATGAGCATCCGAGTTTGGAGTGGACGGCAAAGGCAAAGTCGAGAACCGATGCGCCCATAGGCAGTCGGTAAAGATCGCCCATAGGTGTAAAGATAAACACTTCTTTATCGTAGATGTCCATCTTGAAGTTTTTCATCAGTTCCATCGGACCGTCGGCGGTCTCGAGGATGTCGCGCACATTGTTCATCCACGCGTCAAGCTGTCCCTCGCTCTTGATGCCCTTGTATTTCCAATGGGCGGCAAGACCTTTCTCGGCTACGAGGTCCATTCGGCGTGTGCGTATCTGCACCTCCACCCATTTGTTGTCAGGGCCCATTACGGTGGTGTGAAGTGATTCGTATCCGTTGCCTTTAGGTATGGACAGCCAGTCCTTCAGACGTTTGGGGTTGGAGGTGTACATGTCGGTGATAATGGAGAATACTCGCCAACACTCGGCCTTCTCGTCCTCCAGAGGTACGTCAAGAATTATACGTATCGCAAAGAGGTCATAGATGCCCGACAGCTCCACCTGTTGCTTGCGCAGCTTGTTCCAGATGGAAAATATACTTTTTGTGCGTCCTTTTATCTCGTATTTAAGCCCCGTTTTGTCGAGTTTTTCTCTTACAGGGGCAATAAATGAAGCGATATACGCGTCACGTGCGGCCTTGGTCTCGTTGAGCTCGCGTGCAATCTTAGTGTATGTATCGCGGGCTGTATATTTGAGCGACATGTCTTCCAGTTCGCTTTTGATTTTATACAGGCCGAGGCGATGAGCTAAAGGTGCGTAGAGGTAATTAGCCTCAAAAGCTGTGTCAATGACAAACTTCTCGTCAGGATGATGGTTGATGGCCCGCATGAGCGTGAGGCGATCGACAATCATGATGATTATGACACGGATGTCGTCGGCCAGAGCCATGAGCAGGCGTCGGAAGTTATCGGTCTTGACTACAGTCTGTTTTCCGTAGAGCGTCGATACTTTCATCAAGCCTGTCACGAGGCGGGCCACATCGGTGTCCCACAGTCGCTCTACATGCTGCACTTCGAGTGAGCCGGCTGAACATAGATTGTAGACAAGCGTTGCTATAATCATGTTGCGGTCGGGCGACACCATCTCGCATAGCGCGATGCATGTCTCCATGGCTCTTGCCACAGGGTCTATGCCGTGGGTGTGAGCCGGTTTATAGCCGGCTTCAACGGCCTCCTTATAGACTTTGCGCAAGGTTTGATAATCGGATGGCTCGGCCACTATTGAGGCGGCCGTCATCAGATGTCGCACTAGTTGACGCAAATCGTTATGTGATGTCTTGGTTGTTTCCATTGCGCTTATGAAATAAGGTGGAAAGGGTCAGATCAGTTGGGGTGAATGGCGGAGAGAGTGGGGGATATGCGTATTATTCGCGGCGTGATATGCACGCTCCGGCCGATGACAGGCGCGTGTCGATGGCCTCATAGCCTCGGTCAATCTGGTCGATGTTGTCAATTACCGACATGCCTTTGGCACTTAATGCTGCAATAAGCATGGCGATGCCGGCACGAATGTCGGGTGAGTGCATATTGTTGGCTCTCAGCGGCACTTTGTGATCGAGTCCAATAACGACAGCACGGTGAGGGTCGCAGAGCATTATTTGCGCGCCCATATCAATGAGTCGGTCGACGAAAAACAGTCTGCTCTCAAACATCTTCTGGTGAATGAGCACCGAACCGCGACATTGTGTGGCCGTTACGAGAATTACCGACAGAAGGTCGGGCGTGAGTCCGGGCCATGGAGCGTCGGCTATGGTGGGAATGGAACCGTCGAGATTGTTTTCGATTTCATAGACGTCCTGTGCAGGGATGAATATGTCATCGCCCCTGCGCTCGAGTTTGATGCCAAGGCGTCGGAAGGCGTCAGGGATGATACCGAGATTGTCATACGACACGTCTTTGATAGTCAGTGAGCTTTGGGTCAGTGCAGCCATACCTATAAAGCTGCCGACCTCAATCATGTCGGGCAGAATGGTGTGTTCAGCCCCTCCAAGACGCTCGCAACCGGTGATGCGGAGCAGGTTTGAACCTATACCCTCTATTTTTACTCCCATTGCAGTAAGCATCTTGCACAGTTGTTGCACATAAGGCTCGCATGCTGCATTATATATAGTGGTGGTGCCTTCAGCTAATGCGGCTGCCATGACAATGTTGGCGGTGCCGGTCACAGAGGCCTCGTCAAGAAGCATGTAGCAACCCTTCAGTCCGTTGACTGTAATTAGGTAATAAGCCTGACGCTCCTCGTTGTAGGCTATCATGGCTCCAAGCTTGGAGAGTCCGGTTATGTGGGTGTCAACCTTTCGGCGTCCGATTTTGTCGCCTCCAGGTTTGGCAAAATAGGCTTGTCCGAGACGGGCAAGCAGAGGTCCGACCACAAGCACTGAGCCACGCAGACCGGCGCATCGGGCTACAAAATCGGCACTTGATATATAGTCTTCGTCAAGGTCGTCAGCTTGGAAGCGATAACTGCCTTCACCGATTTTGTCGACCTTGACATTCATGGCTTTGAGCAAATCTATGAGATTCTTGACATCAAGAATGTTGGGGACATTGTGTATTGTCACTGGTTCTTTTGTAAGCAATACTGCACTGATTACCTGAAGGGCTTCGTTTTTCGCACCTTGTGGTCTGATGTCGCCGTTGAGGCGGTGTCCGCCTTCGATAATATATTTACTCATAATTTGTGTTTAGCTGATAACTGTGAGAGGTGGGGGTAATTATAATATTTGAACGCCGATGGGTTCAGATGTGTTCAACTTCGGGTGTCAAAGTCACACCATATTTTTCACGTACCGAGAGCATGATTTCGTGTTCGAGCCGTAATACTTCATCGGCGGAAGCCTTGCGCTCTGGATTTACAATAACCAATGGCTGAAGATGCCATACGGCCACGTTGCCAATCGATCGGCCTTTCCATCCGCAATGGTCAATCAGCCATGCTGCCGGTACTTTCCAGCCGTCGTCCGTCCGATAGTGTGGGAATGAGTTATTCCCCTCGACGTTCTGTATGTGTTCGAGCTGAGTCTCGGAAATGACAGGGTTTTTGAAAAAACTGCCGGCACTTGGTATGGTTTGCGGATCGGGCAATTTTGTGTCACGTACCGACATCACAGCCTTACGCACATCAAGAGGAGATGTCGGAGGTGTGGAAAAATACTCCTTAAGAGCCGGGTATTCGATGTGGGGGGCGGGTAGGGTGGAAAGTTGATAGACCACCGAGTGTATTATATAACATCCGTGTAGTTCGGGGCGTTTGAATATCGAATCCCGATAGCCATAACGGCACTTATCTCGAGCGATAGTGACAAATTCATGCTTCTCCCTGTCAAATGCATTCACCTCTATTATAGAGTCGGCCGCTTCCATACCGTAAGCACCTACATTCTGCACAGCGGAAGCTCCGACCTCGCCGGGAATTCCGGAAAGATTCTCAACTCCCCAAAGTTCGCGGTCGCATGCCCAATGGATAAAATCATCCATTATTTCGCCGGCTCCAACGCGCACTTTTACATGCGAAGAGTTCTCTTCGATAATTTCTATGCCTTTAATTTTACTGTGAGCAATCACGCCGTGAAAGTCGGACGTGAAAAGTAAATTGCTTCCTCCACCGATATGCAGAAAGTCGACATCTTTTCGTAACGCAGAGAGTATAAACGGAATATCTTCCTTGCGGTCATATTCAATGAAGCATCCACACTTGGCCGGGATGGCAAATGTAGTGGCTTTAGATAGGTCGAAATTATGATATGTGGTAATCATAGGCACAAATTTAATCAAATAATTCTGAAAAAAATTAATAAAAATGCATGGTTTTTTAAAAATAAAGTCTTAACTTTGCACCGCAATTCAAGGAAACCCCCTGCAAAGGGTTGTACCGAGGATTGAAGCAACCATGAGGAAAGATGCCGGAGTGGTCGATCGGGGCGGTCTCGAAAACCGTTGTGCCCTTGCGGGCACCCAGGGTTCGAATCCCTGTCTTTCCGCAACCCACGGACTATACAAAAGTCCGCAGAACCTTAAAACCTCAGACTGTCAGACAGTTCTGAGGTTTTTTCATGCCCTTACAGCAGTGTCTCCTGCCAGCCATTTGCCATTGAAATGGGGTCAAGCCGAAATGGCGGTGCATATGTTAAATTTGGCAGTTAGAAGTGTTAAATTTTTAGGCGTAGAGTTTGACCAGTCGGAATATGAAGAAGTCTCGGTCC
>NZ_CAJTCF010000099.1:0-12050 GCF_910574735.1 Duncaniella muricolitica
CCGATTTTCGCTGTTTTTTTAGTGTATGCCCGGTTTTCAACTTCCTGAGAATCGAATATACGAACTAATCTCGAAAAATTCCAGATTATTCTAAAATATTCAATTCTCAGAGGCTTTAATCAGAGGAGTTCTGCAACACCCTCGAGCAGGGGACAAAGCTGCGCGGCGGGGGGAGCTTGCGGGGGATGGGGCGGATGGGCCTAATGGGGCAAATGGGGCAGATAGGCCTGATGAGGGGGATGGCTGATGGTGGTGCGCCCCATAGGTGCTTTGACTGTTGTCGATGCATCCTATGGGGCGCAGTGGGGGATTATGTGACGGGCACAGTGGGGTGTAATGTGACGGGTGTAGTGGTGGATTATGTGATTTGATTTCAGATTTTTAATTTCATGGATTTGCCGTCGATGGTTATGATGTAGAGGCCGGGAACGAGGGGGGTGTCGACCGGAAGCGATGTGCCTGTGAGGGTGTGGATGGTAAATGTGCCGTAGTCTCCGCGCGGGGTGACTATGCCGTCGGTCACGTCAAATTGCGGCGTGGCGGCCGGAGCGGTGGTGATGTCGCTGATGCCCGATTTCAGTTCTTTGCCATAGACGGCAAAGGTGCCGCCGGGCAGATTGACGCCTTTGCCCGAGACGGTGGGGGTGGTGTTGTAGCTCGCTGCAAGGAGCTCATAGCCGCTGAGGTCGACTGCCGCGCCGGTCACGGGGTGGACGGGCATCACCTCGGCTGTGCTTGTGACCGCCGGATTGACCACGAGATAGAGCTCGCTCGTCCCCGAGACAAGCGATATGTAGCGGGCTGTGACTGAGTTGAGGTCGAGACGGCATGAGGCGTCTTTGTCAAACATGTAGGCATACTCTGAGCGTATGTGACACAGGTCGGCATATGTGTCGTGGAGCCCTTTGTAGTTTTTGTTGTTGAGATATGACCAGGGGACAATCTTGGGTGAGGTGTTGTTGCCGCCGGCGTTTTTGGTCGACTCTTTCACGGCGAGTTCCTCAAACTGCCATATCATATGCGCGCCGGGCGAGAGGAGCATCTGTGCGGCGAGCGAGCCGAGGCGCAGACAGCGGGTGTTGATTTTGCTGTTGGTATTGCCGCTGACCAATGAATTTTTGTCATTGGCGGCCATATAGGCCACACGCTCTTCGTCGTGGCTCTCGGAATAGCTGACGGTGGAGCCCCAGGGGCGGTTGCCGTCAAGCGGAGCGTAGAAGCGGTCGAGGGGAGCTTCTTTGACAACTCCCATGGCATACTTGCATGAAGCATTGTTGACATTGGCCCAGTTGATTTCGCCATCCTCGGCCATCTCGGTCTCCTCCTGAGCTCCGGCCAGGTCTTCGTTGATGAAATATACGTCGGGACGGGTGAGGATTATATGGTCGCGAAGTGCTTTCATGCGGGCCACGCGTGTGGCGTTATATTCATTGGTGGCCGTCTCGTTAGGAGTAGCATAGGTGTTGGTGGCGGCGTCATAGGCTATGCCGTATGAGTCGCTGTCGCCGAGGCCTTTCACGAGGTCAAATCTGAATCCGTCAACCTTATATTCGGTAAGCCAGTAGTCGAGTGCGTCACACCACTGGCGGAACATGAGCTTATAGTCCTGGTTCCAGTCGTTGAACACGTTGTAGGAGTGGGGAGCCGAGCCGTTGAAGAAGCGTTCGGGCGCGGTCTGGCGATACATGTTATACCACGGATGCTGCGAGTCGCTCTGATTGAACACCATGTCGAGTATCACCGCCATGCCGCGCTCGTGAGCACCGTCGATAAATGCCTTGTAGGCCTCGGGGGTGCCGTAGGCTTTGTCGGGGGCGAAATAGAAGTTGGGGTTATAGCCCCACGAATTGTTGCCGCTGAACTCGGTGATGGGCAGCAGCTCGATGGCGTTGACCCCGAGCTCTTTGAGATAGTCGAGTTTCTCCATGGCTTTGGCTACTGTGCCGTCCCCCTTGGCCTGGCCTTCCGTGCCTGTGAAGTCGCGCAGGAGCAGCTCGTAGATGATGAGGTCGCTCTGCTTGACGCCTTTGAAAGAGGTGACGTTCCAGTCATAGTCCTCGCGGGCCGAGTTGTAGACGGCCACCGGCACATTGGCAATCTTGGCCGAGGGATAGGCCGGCGTGTCGGGAAATACGTCAGAGGGGATAAGGCCGTCGTTCCACGGGTCGAGGATGAGACGTCCGTAAGGGTCACCCACCTGTGTGGAGCCGTCAACGATATAATAATACATATGGTCTTTGCCGTCGGCGAGCGAGGCCACGGTGGTGTGGAAATAACGTATGCCGTCGACGTCCTGATAGTCCATTACCTGCGAGGGTGTGACGGCATAATCATTCCATGAGCCTACGAGGAGCACGTTGGATTTGCCGGGCGCGCCCAGACAGAATGTCACCGAGCCGTCGGCGTTTTTCTTCGGTCCCATCTCGGGTGAGCCGCCGGGATAGGCCGCGGTTTTGGACGAGGGGAAGTTGTCGGGGAATATCTCTACCGTGATATCACCCCCGGTAGCGGTCTTGCCCTCCCGGGAGCCGTCGGCCGTGCGGAACACAAACATGAGCTTCTCCACGGTTTCCGTCGGGTCGGTGATGCCGTAGTAGGTGCGCACGTCGGGTATGGTGAGCGACCAGGTGTTGGCCTTGACATATGTGAGTCGGTATTTAGCATCGTTGTCACCCCACGTAGGTGCATACTTCCAGTCCGACACCGATTTGCTCAGGCTGGTGATTACTCCGGTGTGGGCATAGACGGGAGTGGATGAGGCGACACCCATCAGCCCCTTGTTGCCTCCGTCGGCATGAAAGGTGATGACGATGCCGGTCGCCGACCGTGTGACGGTGGCGGGCGTGGTGGTCACTGTCTGCGAGGCTGCCGGCATGACGGCAAGACACATCAATGCCACGAGAGTGGAAAGAATTTTTTTCATGATAGAAACAAATAAATACGTATGATATAATCGGATGTGGAAAGCAGTAGGGAGCAGAGAGAGAGGGGGGAGGAGAGCGGGAGTATGCTACGACATGGGGTCGTAGGTGTCGGGCGACATGGGCGAGGATGATGTCAGGGCATTGATGATGCTGCGCAACAGTGTGGCATAGCCTATGTCGAGACATGCGGTGGCCGAGGGGGATGTGCCGGGGGTGAGAAATCCGCGGGCGTCGATGGGGTGGGGCGACTGGAGGATTTTCTCGATGTCGGAGAGGTGACGGCGCGAGAGGTCGAGGGCCTTGGCCGCACGGCCGGTGCGGACGAGGCTCATGAGATATGGAAACGCTACCCCGGGGTCGGGTCGGCCCAGGTCGGTAAACTCTACAAATGACTCCTCGACGATATCGACCGTCTCCTGATACATCTTGTTGATATACCACAGTTCGGTGAGAAAACCGAGATCGGGCGAGGCCACAAACTTGTCGCGAAACAGGCCTACAATCAGAGCCGCTATGTCGGGCCGTCCGTTGCTTATGTGCTCTTTGGCCCAGGCCATGACAGTCTCGCGTGTGAATGACGCCTGCTCGGCCACACGGAGTATGTGGGGAGTGGCCCGTGTGAAGTCAATGTTCATGAGCAGGTCGATGGGCAACTGCGACATGGGATAGGCCGCGAGGGTCTGCTCGAGCATAGCTGCCGCCTCGTCGTTGCGTCCCAGCTCGATGAGGGTTGCCGCATAGGCCGAGGCGTCGGCATCGTTGGCGTCGCGCAGGTCAAGGATGGCTTTGAACACACGGCTCACCTCCTCCTTGGTGTCGCCGCGGCGATACATGGCCCGCCCCTTGAGCCGCATGGCTTCGAGACAGCCGGCGTCGACAGCCAGGGCATATTCGGCCGAGGCCAGGGCGTCGTCATAGTCGCCCGAGGCCAGTTGCACGCCTGCGAGTCTCACCCAGAAGTCGATTGTGAACGGCTCCATCATCGTCAGCTCCTCAAAGAGCCGCTGGGCTGTGGGCAGGTCGCTTATATCCTCGGCGCGGTCGGCATACTCGTAGATGAATGTCGGGGTGTAGGTGCTCTTGGCCTCCACGCGCCGGCGGTTGGTCTCGACCCAGTCGAGCATGCCGTTTTCGGCGCAGAAGTCCACGAGCTGTATCACGTCCTCGTCGCCCAGTTCGGTCGAGGCATCCACCATCTCCTCGAGGCGACGTCGTGTCTCGGGGGTGTCGGTGGCACCTTCGGCCCGCAGGGTGAGGAGACGGTTGAGAAATCCGCCGTTGCTCACGCGGTTGTTGACATCGGCGGCCGCCTCCATCTCGCCAAACGAGGAGTAGAACCACGCGCGGCGTGTGGCCAGGGCTTCGCTTGCGGGATAATGGCGTGCCCCGTAGAGGAGCACCTCCATTTTCACTATGTAATTGTCCATGTCGGACGCGTAGTCAAATATCTCGATGAGATCAGTCTCGTCGAAATATGCTTCGGTGTTGCCGGCTTTGACTATCTCCGACTCAAACTCATTATATAGTCCCTGGCGCGAATCCTCGCCGCCACTTCCGTTTGTGTTATCGTCCATTGTTATTCCGCAGGGCGGAGGGGTTATAGAGGTTTATGAGGTCGTTTTTACTTGTTGATTTTCTCCCAGGAGTCCTTGAGGGCTATGGTGCGGTTGAAGATGAGGCTTCCGGGGGTCGAGTCGGGGTCGAGCGTGAAGTAGCCTATGCGCTGGAACTGCAGGGGCACTCCGGGCTTGGCTATCTCGGCCAGATAGGGCTCTACCTTGATGTTTTCCACGACCTTGAGCGAGTCGGGGTTGAGCATCTCGCGGAAGTCGCGCTCGGTCTCGGCCGCGGGATTCTCGACGCAGAACAGGCGGTCATATATGCGGGCTGTGGCGTTGACAGCCGTGGGAGCCGACACCCAGTGGAGTGTGCCCTTGACCTTGCGCGAGCTGCCGGGAAGGCCGCTGCGTGTGTCGGGGTCGTATGTGCAGTAGATTTCCTCGATGTTGCCTTCGGCATCCTTCTTGACGCCTGTGCATTTCACGATATAAGCTCCCTTGAGGCGCACTTCGCCTTCGGGTGCGAGACGGAAGAATTTCTTGGGAGGATTCTCCATGAAGTCATCGCGCTCGATGTAGAGCTCGCGCGAGAAGGGCATCTGATGAGTGCCGCCATTGGGGTCTTCGGGATTGTTTTCCATCTCCACCATTTCGGTCTGGCCTTCGGGATAGTTGGTGATGACAACCTTGACGGGATTGATGACGGCCATGCCGCGCGTGGCCACTTTGTTGAGATCGTCGCGCACGGCGTGCTCGAGGAGCGAGATGGAGTTGAGAGCCTCATATTTGGTATAGCCGATGGCGTCGACAAAGTTGCGTATGGAGCGCGGAGTGAAGCCGCGGCGGCGCAGACCCGAGATGGTAGGCATGCGGGGGTCGTCCCATCCGGCCACGAGTCCCTCCTTGACAAGCTGGAGCAGCTTGCGCTTGGACATCACGGTGTAGGTGAGGTTGAGACGGTTGAACTCGATCTGACGCGGGCAGTAGCTCTCGTCGGCCAGCTCCTTGACAAAGTATTCGTAGAGCGGACGGTGGACGGTGAACTCAAGGGTGCATATCGAGTGGGTGACACCCTCGAAATAGTCGCTCTGGCCGTGGGCGAAGTCATACATGGGGTAGACCTTCCAGGTGGTGCCGGTGCGGTGGTGGGGTGTCTTGATGATGCGATACATGATGGGGTCGCGGAAGTGCATGTTGGGGCTGGCCATGTCAATCTTGGCGCGCAGCACTCGCGAGCCTTCCTCAAACTCGCCGGCGTTCATGCGTGTGAACAGGTCAAGATTCTCCTCCACCGAGCGGTTGCGGTAGGGGCTCTCTGTGCCGGGCTGTGTGGGGGTGCCCTTCTGGGCGGCTATCTCTTCCGACGACTGGTCGTCGACATAGGCTTTGCCCTCCTTGATAAGACGGATGGCAAGGTCGTAGAGCTTGGGGAAATAGTCGGAGGCGTAATACTCGCGGTCGCCCCAGTCAAAACCGAGCCAGTGTATGTCTTCGCGTATGGCATCCACATACTCCACATCCTCTTTTACGGGATTGGTGTCGTCAAAACGCAGGTTGCATGTGCCGCCAAACTTTTCGGCGATACCGAAGTCCATGCATATGGCCTTGGCATGGCCTATGTGGAGATAACCGTTGGGTTCCGGCGGGAAACGCGTGTTGAGGCGTCCGCCGTTCTTGCCTGCCTGCAGGTCGTTGTACACTGTTTCCTCTACGAAGTTCATGCCGCGGGCCTCATTTTCGGCCGGGGTTACGGGAGTAGCGTTTGTATCCATATCTTGAAAATATGCGGAATGTGATGCTTAGTTGTTGAAATGCAAATTTACACAGAATTTTTCTAAAAACCGCTCCGGCAGTTTAGAAGATTATCAGCTTTAACACATAGACAATGACAAGGGCATATGAGCCGGCCAGCACGTCGTCCATCATCACGCCCCAGCCGCCGGGACATATCTCTTCGATTTTGCGGCATCCGAGCGGTTTGGTGATGTCGATGAGGCGGAAGAGCCCAAATCCGAGCAGGGCGAATAACCAGGTGTACTCGCCGCACGGAGCTACGAGCAACGGTATCCAGCAGCCTACATACTCGTCGATTACGACAGCTCTGGGGTCGGGACCCCAGTAACGCTCCATGACCGACGAGGTCCATGCGCCGACCACTGTGACACTGACTATCAGTGCCAGCGTGACAAGTGTCAGTGCCAGGGGCGAGAGGACAAGATAGAGCGCGTACCATATGGCCAGAGCGACAAATGCCGCATAGGTGCCGGGCGCACCGGGCAACAGGCCTGTGTAGAGGCCGGTGGAGAGGATTTCGTGAAAACGGGGAGCTACCCCAAGTTTCTTGTAATTATTGTCGCTCATGGTGTCATGACTAAAGTTGAGGCGCAAAATTACAAAGATTCTCGCACATTACATGTATTTTAACCCGAAAAAACACCCCTATCTGCATGGCAAGCTGTCATATGTGAGGCGTGACAGGCCGGGTCATCCGATATTTTTCCGGATGGCTTCGACCATTTCGACATGGTTTTTGCAACTGATCACGTATTGACGTTTGTTTTTCAGTTTTATGTAAAAGCATTGGCTTCGGTCGGCGTAGTAGCCGAAATACTGGCCTATGGCTATGTCTCTGAAATATCCCCAGTAGCCGAAAAATCCGCCGCTTCCGCAGAGTCTGATGCCTCCGGCCGAGGGATAACATGTGTCGACCTCCACGATGTCGGCAAGGGGGAACGTCTTGTCGCCCGAAAGCAGACGATGGATCATGAGTTCACGTGGGTTGACGCTGACACTTACGGGGCAGTAGTAAAGGCCTGCCGCGACGACGCCGACGGTTAATGCTATTGTCAATAGAGTGGGCAGGTCTATGGAATGCAGGTGGGTGAGGATGCCTGTCAGGAGTGCGGCGGGCACCACGATTGTGATAATGATGCAGTAGGTGCTGAAGTGTACTTTGCTTTTCATAACGGGATGTCAGTTTATGATGATTTCGTCGGTGAATATCCAGCCTCCCATGTTTTTGTCGGAGCGGGCCTGAATGCGTATATAGCGGCCGCGTGTGTCGCCTTGCCAGCCGATGTTGCGGATGGCAAAGGGAGCCGAGGGGTCGTAGTCACGGGTGATGCGCGTGAGCTCGCTGAAGCTGACGCCGTCGGATGAGACTGAGATGACTGTCTCGGCCGGCAGATAGACTTCGGGACCTGTGACCTGAAGGAAGTCGGCACTCACTGAACGCAGGAGTGTGTCGGCCTCGAGGTCGACGGTCACGTCAAGACGGTCGCGCGAGATGAATCCCTGCCAGGCTCCGTCGGAATAGGTCCATCCTCCACGTTTGCCGTCGGTGAGGGTCTTGTCGCCTTGCGCGGCGTAAGTGGCGTTGTAGGGCGCGTTGTATATGACCGGTTTTCCGAGGGCGAGATGGCTGACGGTAGCGGTGGACTCAGGGCGCGGACCGACTTCGTCTCCAAGAGGGAAAGGGTGGTAGCCGAGGTCGCGCAGACGGTCGGTCTCGCGGAGAGCGAGGGGGTGGAAGCCGGCATATGACTTGCGTGACGGGTCGCTCCAGGCCACTTCGGCAAGGGCCATGACGCGGGGATAGAGCATGTATTCGTAATGGCTGTCGGTCTCTATGTATTCGGCCCACAGGTTGGCCTGCACGCCATATATGAGACGGGCCTCGCTCTCTGACAGAGAGTCGGGGATGGGGTTGTAGGAGTGGATGCGTGACAGCGGCAGGTAGCCTCCGATGGCTTCGGGCTGTGTGGGGGGAGCGTCCTGATATTGGTCGATGTAGCAGTGTGAGCCGGGTGTCATGATGGTGCGCAGACCATTTCTGACAGCCCGGAGGCCCCCTTCCTCGCCTCGCCACGACATGATGGCTGTGCCGGCGGCGAGACTGTCGTCCATGATTTCGTCCCAGCCTATGGGTTTGCGGCCGTGGCTTAGAAGAAACGAGGAGATGCGGCTGATGAGGTAGTTCTGGAGGGCGTCGACGTCGGCGAGACCTTCGTCGTGCATGCGTGCGGCGCATCGGGGGCACGTTTTCCATGCGGTCTTGGCGGCTTCGTCGCCTCCGATGTGGATGTATTCAGAAGGGAATATCTCCATGACATAGGTCAGTACATCCTCGAGAAACGAGAATGTCTGCTCGTTGCCCACACAGAAGTCGGCACTTGTATAGGGTTTGCCCTGGCAGGATAGTCCGGGATAGGCTGCGAGGACTTCTTCGGAGTGGGCCGGCATCTCGATTTCGGGCACGATGGTGATGTGGCGCATGGCGGCATACTCCACGAGCTCGCGCAGGTCGTCGCGGGTGTAATATCCTCCGCGGGCACGCGGGTCGGACTGCTCGCAGTAACGGCGTCCGTCGGGGGCGTTCCACCACTTTTTCCAGTTGGCTTCGGGACGCCAGGCGGCAAACTCGGTGAGGCGCGGGTAGCCGGGTATCTCGATGCGCCATCCGGCGGCATCGGTGAGGTGGAGGTGCAGACGGTTGAGCTTGTAGCGGGCCATGGCGTCAATCTGCTTTTTGAGAAACTCCTTGCTGCGGAAGTGGCGCGAGACGTCAATCATCACTCCGCGATATTCCAGCCGCGGGGTGTCTTCGATTAGGGCTGCGGATGCTTTCAGGCAGTCGTCGCCGGTCATGGTGACGAGCTGGAGGAGGGTCTGAAGTCCGTAGAAGAGTCCGGTGTCGCCTGCCGAGCGGATGGTGATGCCGCGGGTGGAGATGTCGAGCGTGTAGCCTTCGGGCGATAAGTTGGCGTCGGAGGTTTTTAAGAGGACTATAGCATTGTCGGGTGAAGAGGGTAGACCGCGGTGAAATTTCTTGTCTAACGGCCTGGGGAGAGTGGCGATGTAGTCGGCCATCAACTTACGCTCACAGCCTTGCAGATTGGTGTAAATGCGGGTGGAGGGGGCGATGATGAATGAGTCGGGCTCCTGCTGTATGCTCAGCGGAGCTGGTATGACTCCGCCGGCCACGGCACGGGCGGGACCGGCACACCACCACATGGCGGCAAGCAACAGTGAGACGATGGTGAGGCGTGGTGAGGGCATGGGATGGTGCATTGGTGTCAGTCGATGGTTACTTCGTCGACAAAGAGGAAGCCCGGGTTGCCCTTGCCGCCGTGCCAGTCGGGGATGGATTGTTCGGAAAGGGCTGTCAGACGCACGTAGCGGGCTGTGACGGGTGAGAACGAGTATTTGTGTTCATAGAGGCCGTTGCGGTCGGTCTCTTTCATGGGGGGATAGTTTTCGGAGAATACTTTTCTGAAAGTAGTGCCGTCGTCGGAGACTTGGATGGTCACGCCGCGTGTGTCGAAAATCCAGTCGCCTTTCTCTACGCATGAGGTAAAAGCGACGTTGGAGATTTCGGTGGGGCGGAGCAGGTCGATTGTCACATCCATGTCGTTGCAGTAGAAGGCTATCCACCGTCCGGTCTTGTAGTTGCCGTTGCCTTTGAGTCCGTCGGTCAGGGTGGTGATGCCGTTGTATTCATATTGCTTGTTGACGGGCTGATTGGCTACTGTCGGTTTGGCCGTGGAGCGGCTGAAAGAGATTTTTTCGGAGAGCATGCGGCTGTTGGCTGTCGGACGTATGGCCATTGCTTTGAGGATGCAGTCGGTGTCAATCGAGAGAATGTTGGCTGCGACGGGTGAGGCCTCCGTTGGGTCGGAGCCGTCGAGAGTGTAGTGTATCGGCGCGCCGTCGATGGTCCTCATGGCCACGTCGACGGTCCCTGACGCACTGTCGGTCGAGAAGTCGGCATCGACGTCAAACACGTGTGTTGCATAGTTGTAGCCCTCGGCGTCGTAGGATTTTATCAGTTGAGGCAGACGCGACAGGAAGTCGGCATAGTCCTTGCGGTCGGGTTCGGTCCACTGGATTTCGGCAAGCGCGGCCCAGCGGGGGAGTGCCATGTATTGCAGATGGGAGAACGTGGGGAAATATTCCGACCAGTGGTTGGCCTGGACGCCGAGGATGTGGCTGCGGTTTTCGGGAGCCACGCGGTCGGGCACTGGGTCAAAACTGTAGACACGCTCGATGGGTACGTAGCCGCCTATGGCCAGCGGTTCGTCATCGGTGTCTTTGGTCTGGTAGTAGTCGAAGTAGAGATAGGTGTTGGGGGTCATGATTACGTCGTGGCCCTGAGCAGCGGCTTCGATGCCTCCGCCCACTCCGCGCCAAGACATCACGGTGGCGTTGGGCGCGAGACCTCCCTCGAGAATTTCGTCCCAGCCTATGATCTGACGGCCGTGACTGTTGAGAAATTTCTCGGCGTGGTTGATTATGTAGCTCTGGAGATATTCCTCCTTGCTGTGATGCGAGTCGCCCCTGATGCCCAGCTCTCTGATGCGGGCCTGGCATTTGGGACACTCTTCCCATCTGATTTTGGGACATTCGTCGCCTCCGACGTGGATATAGCGCGAGGGGAAGAGGGCTATGACTTCGGAGAGAACATCGTCGATGAATGTGAGAACGCTGTCGTTGCCGGCGCAGAGCACGTCGTCAGAGACGCCCCACATGGTCCACACCTCATAGGGCCCTCCCGTACACCCGAGATGGGGGTAGGCGGCAAGTGCGGCCTGCATGTGGCCGGGAAGGTCTATCTCGGGTATGACGGTGATGTATCGGTCGGCGGCATAGTCGACCACTTCCTTGATCTGCTCCTGAGTGTAGAAGCCGCCGTAAGGTGTGCCGTCATATTGGCCTGAATTGCGTCCGATGACAGTCTCCTTGCGTCGGGAGCCTATTTCGGTGAGCAGGGGATATTTTTTAACCTCCATGCGCCATCCCTGGTCGTCGGTAAGATGCCAGTGGAGACGGTTCATGTTGTGGAGTGCCATCATGTCGATGTAGCTTTTGGCCTCGTCGACCGTGAAGAAGTGGCGCGAGATGTCGAAGTGTACACCTCGATAGTCAAAGCGGGGAGAGTCGTTGATCTCGACGGCGGCCAACACAGGGACACTGCCGGGCACAACAGGCAGGGATTTACGCAGGGTCTGTAGTCCGTAGAATACTCCTGCCTCGCTCGCTCCTGTGATGACGATGCCTTCGGGGGTGACTTTAAGGCTGTAGGCCTCGGGCTTTTCGGCTTCAAGTCCGAGGCGGAGCTGTATGTTGCCGGCGGCTTTGTCGTCCGAGCCTGGTGCTGTGGCATATTTAGAGCCTGTGGCTGTCTTGAGATAGTCGGCAAGATAGCCGGCGTTGCGCCGCATCATTTCATTACCCTCAGGATAGATGATTTTGGTCGAGCTGTCAAGTATAAATTCACCTCCGCCGGGTGTGGCTGTGATTTCCAGGGGGAGCGGGATGGTGCGGTAATTGGCGTTGGTAGTCTCTTTGGAGCAGGAAGCAAGGATTCCTGCCATAGCCAATAGTGCAGCCAGTCGGGATAGTTTTAGCATGATGAAGATAGCAGAATTATTAGAAATAAGGTCACGTGATGGTAACTATTCAGCGGACGCGCCGATGTAGTCGCCGTTTAGAAAAGGGCGAGGATTGCGTTGTAGGGCGAGTTGCCGTGCTTCTTGGTTGTCTCGACGATTGAATGCAGATCCATAAA
>NZ_CAJTCF010000100.1:0-11455 GCF_910574735.1 Duncaniella muricolitica
CTTGCGCGGATGCTTGCCATGGCCTAAGCTCGCACAGGCCCTACGGGCCTTTCCTTGCTACAACAGTCTGCAAATTATCTGCTTTCGGGTATTTTGCAACATCCTCCCTAAATTGCCGGGCTCCCGGGTCATGTCGTTAAATGGATGGTCATGCTCCCTCTTTTCATGACGAAACACGGCTCATGACAATGGCCTTTGGCTTTAAATTTGTTATTAGCACCCTATTATATTTTGGATAGATTTGCAGGGGTGTTTTTGTCAGACCGACTCAGCGCGTATGTCCCGACAAAAACACCCCTGCAGGTGGTAACCCCTTTGGTCCGGCTTTCGGTCAGACTATGACTGAGTGACGGGATTCAAAGAGGTCGAAGGTATAATTATAGATAGTAGCTGTGACGGCTCGCGCCGTGATATTTAGGTAGTTCAATTTGAGCGGAGATGAGGAGCGGAGGGAGAGCCCTCAGACGGGCGGGGGAGGGAGTCTAAACTATAAACTCCCTTAAACTTTCAACTCTCAATTACGTCGTCCCTTGGGAGGTGTCATATACTGGATGTGCACCTTTACGCAGCGGTTGAGTTTGGCGTTGAGGCCGCGGGTCGAGGGGTCGTCGACTATACCGATGCCGCCGACGGAGTTCTTGAACGAGTTGACGCGATAGGTCTTGGAGTCGATGTCGCGGAATTTGCCATACTGCTTGAGCCATGCGATGACGGTGTTGGCGCGGTTTTCGGAGAGAGCCCAGTTGCGGTTGAGGCCTACTTCACGGGCATTGGGGCCTGTGTAGTTGTCCTGGCTTGTGGCGAGACCCTCGACATGGATTGCCGTTATGACACCCGAGTTGATGATGTCGCGTATCTGCTGCACGGTGGCTTCGTCGGCATGCTCGGCTATGTGGCCTTCGTTGGTGTTGAGGGCGGCATACATGTCGGCGAGCGAGACGAGAAACTCGTTTTCGGGTGTGTCAAAGTTGGAGCGTATCACCTCGAGGCCGTGCTTGGCGTTGAGGCCGTAGGTGTTGGTCTCGTAGTAGTTTTGCTCGGAGAGGAGTTTCTGGTCGAGCGTGGCGTCGTCGATACGGTAGTGCCACAGGTGCTTGTCGCCATAGATTGGGGCATAGTAGTAGCCGGCTTTCTGGCGGAAGCTGACCAGCGAGTCGATGTGGTTTGAGAGCGAGATAGGTCCTTCGCCCATCTCGTAGCCGCGCGGATACTCGTCAAGGGCGAGCACGGAGTTGGCCGGTTCGGTGGGTATGTCGCGGGTGTTGAGGCGCGAGAGCGAGGAGCCTTTGAGCAGACCCTGGGCCACGTCGGTGTTGTCGGTGTAGCGTTTCTGTGTATAAAGGCCGGCGGTGAGATAGTCGATGGCGTTGACCTCGGCTCCGGCTATCTGGGGGGCATCGTTGCGGCCTGAGTAGTTGTTGGGATAGAAGACGTAGAATGTGATTTCGTTCCACTTGTTGCCCTCGACCTCAATCTCTTTGGCCAGCACTTTGCGGTAGCGTCGTTCGGAGTAGTCGCGGGTGTAGGTGTGGGTCGACGACATCTTCCATCCGCGGTCGCGCTTGCGGTCGAGATAGAAGGTGAAGCCCACGTCGATGCCGAGGTTGCAGTCCCACTTCTGGTTGGCGGTGTTGCCTTGTCCGTACTGGAGGTCAAAGTTGGACTGATAGAATATGCCTCGGGCCTTGAGGTCGAGCGAAATCTTTTTGGAGCGAGTGAAGAAGCGCGAGTATTGCAGCTCGAGGTGGCCGCTCCACTCGTTGTCGGAGCCGTAGGAGTGGCCGTAGCCGAGGTGGTGTACGCCGCCGATGCCGGCCGCGAGCATGAACTGGTTCATGAGCCGCTGACTATTGTAGCCTTCATAGCCCAGGAATAGGCGCGAGAGGTTGAGGATGGCCGAGGCCGAGATGTCCCACCAGCGAGTCTTCATGCAGCGGTAGGGTTCGCTGTCCTTGCCGATGAAGGGGTCGCCATAGCCATAGTGGCCGGTCATCCAGTCGGTGTAGCCGCGCGACTCGGAGCGGATAAACTCGAGCTTGAGCGCGAGACCGGGTGTAAACCATTTGCCTATGCCTATGCTGAAGTCGGGCGAGCAGGTCTTCCAGAACGATCCGGCCCTGGCGTTATCGCCGCGGAAAGTGTGGTAGCCGGCTGTGGCGAAGGCAAACCAGTTTTTGCCGAATGTGTTGGTTACCACCTGATAGGGTGCGAGATTTTCCTTGCGTGTCTCGTGGGTGGTGGGGAGTATATAGAGCGAGGAGTCCTCATAGACGGTGCGGTAGTCTTTAAATTCCTCCTCAAACCGGTCGTCGGAGAGCGGTTGGGTGTAGTCGGGTTGCTGCTGTGCCGACGCGCCCGTGCCTGATAGCAGGGCGAGCGTCATCGAGAGCGATGCGATGGTCAGAATGCGTTTGTGTTTTGACATGTTGTTACTATCTATATATACTTATACTGTTGTTACTATCGATATATGCTTTATTGTGGTTAAGTAGTAGTGGTCTGTTATATCTGTATTGCAGTCTGTGTTTGGATGTGTGGCGGCGTCAGATGGCGTGGGCTTTTATGCCGGACTGTTGCGTGAGGGCCGAGGGGATGGCCGGTGACATGGCGGCCGAGGGCCGCAGTATGTTTGACCGCGGGGTGTCGAGCAGAGAGTAGGGAGTGTTGGGCGGACTCTTGTATTCGGGCACCATCCGTTTCATGATTCTCACGGTGTCGGTGTCATTGTGGGTGAGGGCTGTCTCGATGAGCGTGTTGATGTCGGCCGAGACGTCGGCAAAGAGAGCCGCGCTCCGTATGGCCACCTTGATTTTGGGATGTATTGTAGGGCGGGTGAGACGGGCGTCGGCGAGCACCTCTTCATAGAGTTTCTCGCCGGGCCGCAGACCTGTGAATTTTATGGGCACGTCAAGCCGTCCGCTCAGGATTATCATGCGGCGGGCGAGGTCGAGTATGCGCACGGGCGAACCCATGTCGAAGGCAAAGATTTCGCCGCCGCGTCCGATGGTCGCGGCCTCGAGCACGAGCGAGCAGGCTTCGGATATGAGCATGAAGTAACGTATGATGTCTGGGTGGGTGACGAGCACCGGGCCTCCGCGGCGTATCTGGTCGCGAAAGGTCGGTATGACCGAGCCGTTGGAGCCGAGCACGTTGCCGAAGCGCGTGGTGATGAACTGGGTGGCTGTCTGAGCTTCCGACAGGCTCTGGCAATACATCTCGCATATGCGTTTGGAGCATCCCATGACGCTGGTGGGGTTGACGGCCTTGTCGGTGGAGATCATGACAAATTTGCCCACACCGTAGCGCACGGCCAGGTCGGCGATCTTGCGTGTGCCGTCGACGTTGTTGAGCACGCTCTCCACGGGATTGTCCTCCATCATGGGCACATGTTTGTAGGCCGCGGCGTGAAACACGTATTCAGGCCTGTAGGCGGCAAATATCTTTTCCATGCGCCGTGTGTGGCATATGTTTGTGACGATTGTGGCGCATTTGAGGTCGGGATACAGCCTTTCGAGCTCTATGCGCACGCTGTGCAGTGGCGACTCGGCCTGGTCGATGAGCACGAGCTGTGACGGCCGACATGAGGCCAGGAGCATGGAGAGCTCCGAGCCTATCGAGCCGGCGGCTCCGGTGACGAGGATGCTGCGTCCGCCGAGGGCGCGTGTGATGCCCGACATGTTGACCTCGATGGGCTCGCGCTGGAGCAGGTCGGCCATCTCCATCGATATGAGGTCTTTGTCGGAATATCCGTAGGCTCCTCCGCCGGTGAGACGGCGCACGTAGAGGTCATAAAACAGTTTGGCCGTGGCGCGCAGACCGGTCATGAGTATCGAGGCTATGACGGTCTGCATCAGCAGGTCGCGCAGTCTGAACGGCATGAGCCACCGGTCGGTGCCGGCGAGATAGCGGAGTGTCATCACCAGGCATACGCCCGTGAGCAGTGCGAGCCACACGCGCGCCAGGTCGGCGACGGATGTCTTGCGTATGATGCCTGAATAGGTGTGAAACAGTCTGAAGCCTATGATGTAGCAACACAAGTAGACGGCCAGGGTGAGTGAGAGCGGGCCGAGCGCGGAGAGGGCCATGGAGGCTGAATAATCCACGACATAGGCCAACACGCCCGACAGGAATACTGTCAGGCAGTCGGCAATGAGTATCAGCCAGAATGGGAGTGCCGAGCGCGATGTGTACCACGTTAGCAGTCGCGTGAACATAATGTGTCTATGTAGGTGAAAATATCGGAAGGTAAGAGTATCGGAAGGTGTGTAGTGATGTGCTACTGTGAGGTTATGTAGTCGTGAGAAGCAGAGGGGTGTCGGCCTTGGGCCGGGGAGACGTGGCGGTGGCGGAGAGGGGGGCGGGAGAGAGTAGTGAGGCGGATGTCAGGGCAGGAGCGACACGATGTGGCCGACTATCATCCTGACGTCATCCTCGGAGACCCACGGGCCGGAGGGGAGGCAGAGGCCGCGGGCGAAGAGATGTTCGCTCACACCGTTGACATAGGCCGGAGCCGAGGCGTAGACCGGTTGCAGGTGCATTGGTTTCCAGAGCAGGCGGGTCTCGATGCCGAGCTGTTCGAGGTGTATTCTTATGCGGTCGGGCGTGAGGCCGCCTGTGAGGTCGGGGTCGACGGTGATTGTCGAGAGCCAGAAGTTGGCATCGGTCTGGGCGTCGGGGTTGCCGTGAAAATCGATGCCGGCTATGGGAGCGAAGAGTTCGGCATAGAGGGCCGCGAGGCGACGGTGATGGGCTATGTGCTCCTCGAGGATGGTCATCTGCCCGCGTCCTATGCCGGCGCATATGTTGCTCATGCGGTAGTTGTAGCCGATGTGCTCGTGCTGATAGTAGGGATATGGCTCGCGGGCCTGAGTGGCGTAGAACACCGCTCTGCGGCGCGAGTCGTCGTCGGGACATATGAGCGCGCCTCCGCCCGAGGTGGTGATCATCTTGTTGCCGTTGAAGCTGAGTATGCCGTAGAGACCGAAGGTGCCGCACTGGTGGCCGCGATAGGTCGAGCCGAGAGCTTCGGCGGCGTCCTCGACCACGGGTATGTCATAGCGTCGGGCTATGTCGAGGATGCTGTCCATGTCGGCCGGCATGCCGTAGAGGTGTACGGGGATGATGGCGGCGGGCTTGCGTCCGGTCACCGCGATGCGGTCGTTGATGGCGCGCTCGAGCAGGGCGGGGTCCATATTCCAGGTCGAAGGCTCGGAGTCGACAAATACCGGAGTCGCTCCGATGTATGTCACGGGGTTGGCCGAGGCAGCGAAAGTGAAGCTCTGGCATATCACCTCGTCGCCGGGCTTTACGCCGGCGAGTATCAGGCCCAGGTGTATGGCTGCGGTGCCGGCCGAGACTGCGGCCACACGCAGGTGGGAGCGCGAAGAGTCGTCGTGAGAGAGGAAGTCGTGGAGTTCGTGCTCGAAGGCGTCGACATTGGGGCCGAGGGGCACTACCCAATTGTCGGCGAAGGCTTCGTCGATATATTTCTGCTCGTTGCCGCTCATGTGGGCGAGGCAGAGATGTATGCGCTGTGGAGTGTTCATGACTGCACGGATTGTGTTGGACTTGTCGAGGGGAGAAGTGTCTGGAGGATTATCCTGATGTCACCCATAAAGGAGCGGTTGTCGAGATATTCGAGGTTGATGCGCACCTTGTCGGGGAAGATTACAGTGTCGTTGTAGAGCTGCGGGTCGGGATGAGAGGCGAGGAGCTGCTCCTCGTTGCGATATTTCAGCGTAGCGGGTCCGGTGATGCCGGGACGCAGCGATAGCACTCGCCGGTCGTCGCCGGTGAGCCGGTCGGCATAGCCGGGCACGTCGGGGCGCGGGCCTACGAGCGACATGTCGCCCCGCAGCACGTTCCATAGCTCGGGCAGCTCGTCGAGCTTCAGACGCCGCAGTGTGGCACCGAGGGGTGTGATGCGCGGGTCGCCGGCCACACTCACGGTGGAGCCGGGCGATGAGGGGAGCATCGTGCGGAATTTCACAAGGGTAAACAGCCGGCCGCCGCGACCCACTCTCTGCTGTCGGAACAGCACGGGGCCGCCGGGCATCCTGACAGCTATCAGGATGGCAATGACAAGCATAAGGGGCCATAGAACCATTAGCCCGATGAGCGATGCAAAGCGGTCAAAAAACTGTTTTAATACCATAACTGTCACCTAACAGGCGCGTACGCGATACGCGGC
This sequence comes from Duncaniella muricolitica, assembly GCF_910574735.1. Lineage (NCBI taxonomy): Bacteria > Pseudomonadati > Bacteroidota > Bacteroidia > Bacteroidales > Muribaculaceae > Duncaniella > Duncaniella muricolitica. The sequence continues at coordinate 6,191 of NZ_CAJTCF010000100.1, forward strand.
GGTCTGCATATAGTGGTTAAAATGTTGTGCTACTATTACTATGAATTTATGTTGAGGCGGGACTTGCCCGTAGAAAATATTGGGCAAATATACAATTTTTTACGCAAAAGAGACTAATGACGAAAAAAGTTTTTTTACACTTTTTTTATCCGAAGCCGATATTTTAACATATATAGATTAAGAAAATATAAATAACTTGTCTATCTTTGCCCCGAACAATAAAAACATCACTATTATGAGTAAAAGCAATCTGATTATTTCAGCGGCACTCGTTGCCGTCGGTGTGGTTATCCTCGGCTTTACACTCAAGGCCGGTATCGACAACATAGCTTTTCGCGACCGAGAGGTGACCGTGCGCGGTCTGGCCGAGCGCGAGGTGCCCGCCAATCTGGTGACATGGCCCATCGCTTACAGCATCGCGGGCAATGACCTGGTGAGCATTTATGACAAAGTGAAGGCCAACAATGATATAATCGTCAGGTTTCTGACCTCCAACGGCATCTCGCAGGATGAGATTTCGGTCAATCCGCCCGACACATATGACGCTACGTCCAACCGCTATCGTTCGGATGCTTTCAGCTACAATTATTCGATCAACTGCACGGTGACCGTGACTACCAAAAAGGTCGACAAGGTGCGCGAGCTGCTCAACCGTCAGAGCGAGCTGCTCAAGGAGGGCATAGCTTTCTCCAACTCCTATATCAACTATCAGTTCACCGGTCTTAATGACATCAAGCCCGAAATGATTGCCGAGGCTACAAAAAATGCCCGCGCGGCGGCTGACCAGTTTGCAGCCGACAGCGAGAGCAAGGTAGGCAAAATCAAGACGGCTTCGCAGGGCCAGTTCTCAATCGACGATTCCGACTTCTCGACACCTTTTATCAAGAAAGTCAGAGTAGTCTCGACCATCGTATATTATCTTGAGGATTAAGCCATTCTTATTTAAGAGAAGAAAAATTCTTGTTGAATATCAGACTTTTATTATTGAACATCAGGCAACATCTATAAAACAACAGGCCGGAAGACTTTACTCTTCCGGCCTGTTGTTTTATAGGAATCTCCGTCGACAGGATGTCCCGGCAGGGGACATCAATGTCTTTTTCTGCATTTCACTTGCAGGTAGCCGTTGGGGAGGGTCGCGATTATGGTAGTGTCACACCCATGGCGGCATGAGGTGAGCGAGGCGATATTGTCGGGGTGTATGGTGGCCTGCATGTCAAGGCCGAGACGCTGACAGATGTCGGCCGCCAATGCCCACATGTGTGTGCCAATGCCGCGGCCGGCCATGTCATCGGCCACGATGAGGCCATGAAACGCTTTGCCCGTAAAGAAGCAGCGCAGAAAGTGATAGCCCACGATGCGCCCGCCATGTGTAACCTTAAACATTACAAACGAGTTGCCGCCCGCCATGCGTCTGAGCGTGGCGGGGTCAAACGGATGTGGCGCGAACCATGCGGTGCGTCTCTCGGGCATGGAGGTCAGAAAAGCCGACAGCGACGGTGCATCATCGGGAGTGACGAGGCTCCATTCCGTTTGCGACGGACAGGCCATAGTGCGGCATGCCGCTACAGCCTCGTCGCGCAGTCGTGGATAGCGCAGGGTCATGAGCCGCGAGTTGGCCCCTTCGACCACGCGCCACAATGCCGGACACGCATGTTTGAGCCTTATGAGGACAGATGTGAGCATCATTCAGTCGAATAAAAATTCGTGCAAAGATACAAAACCATCTTAAACTCTCAACTTTCAACTCGAAGGAATACTCACTCCCGCAGGGATGAGTAATATTCCTTCAGGCATTGCCATATGTAGGGGCGTGAGTAGTGACGCCGGACGTTGAGGCGTGCGGCGCGGCCCATCTCGGCGAGAGCATGAGACGGTAGAGTAAGCAGTCGGGCCACAGCCTCGGCAAGAGGAGCCACCGTGGCCGGCGGCACTATCAGTCCGTTGACGCCGTCGGTGATAATCTCGCGCGAACCGTTGATGTCGGTCACCACAGCCGGCAGCCCCATGGCTCCGGCCTCGAGCACCACGTTGGGAAACCCTTCGCGATAGGAGGGGAACACCAGGATGTCGGCCGCAAGCAGCCATGGGCGCACATCGTCGACCCATCCCCCCGAGAGATGCACGTCGGGCTGCGAGGCAAGCTGTTCTGACGTAAGATCATCGCGGCTTCCGTCGGTGTCGCCCGCCATGATGAGGTGGACGCGCCGGTCAACCGAGGACCGTATGGCCGGGAGCGCGTCGAGGAGCTCGCGTAGGCCCTTGTCGGTGACAAACCGCCCCACGTATATCATCACCTTGTCATCGGGAGCTATGCCGAGGCGGCGGCGCAGAGCTGCGGCTTCTGACTCAAGTCGCGGAGAGGGGGAGTAATGGGTCAGGTCGACACCGCGCACGTTGCCGTGGCCGAGCACCGTGACAGGCCGTCGTGTGATACGGTGGGCAAGCAGGTCGTTCCTCACCCCCTGTCCCTCGGCTATGATGTGGGTGGCGCAGGCACAGGTGATGCGGTCGGTCGTGGCGAGCAGCAGGCGTCTCAGCCCGCGGGCTGTCGGGAAGAGCAGTCCGGTGAAGGTGTGGACACGCAGAGGCACTCCGGCTATGCGGGCGGCTATCATGCCGAGCAGTCCGGCCTTAGGGGTCATGGTGTGGAGCATGTCGGGGCGTTCGCGACGTAGCACTCTGACCAGACGGCAGAGCGAACGCAGGTCGGCCCACGGCGATATGTCGCGCCGCATGGCCACACCGATGGTGCGCACCCCCTCGCGCTCGCCCAGCGAGGTGAGATGCCCGTCGGGCGACGATAGGGCTATGACTTCATGCCCGCAGGAGTCGCGTAGTTCGGCGAGCAGTCCGCGGCAGAATGTGTCGAGCGACAATCCCACCGTAGTCATGCGGATTATCTTCACGCTTAGAAATTTATGGCGATTCCGAGCGCGGGTGCGAGGGTTGACGAGGGGTCGGAGATGAAGGTCGGGGCTACGGCAAGGCTCATGTCGGACGAGCCGCTCTTGCGCACTACCACCTGGCGCGGGCCTTTGGAGAGAGCCGCGTCAAGAAGGTTGTAGGCATACACGCCGATGGCACCTCCGATGGCGATGTTGCGAAACACGCGCCAGCTCTGCGACTTGCTCCGATAGCTGTCCCACGACACCATGTCGCCCTCGGCCATGAACCGGTTGCGGTCGGCGGCATAGTCCGAGCATCGTTTCTCGCATATAAGGGCCGCGGCTATGCATACGGCCTCGCCGCCCCAGATGCAGTAAGCCTTGACGTTCTGGCCCTTGTAATATTGTCCCAGACCGGGGATGATGGAGCGCAGCAGTGCTCCGCCGTTGCGCGAGCGGGTGAAGTCGCAGCCGTCATAGTCGGGCATGACGCCATCCTCGCGGTTGGTGACTTCAAAGAGCTGATAGAGAGTGTAGTCATAAGTCTCGTCGACATTGTCGTCAAAGCTGACATACTCGTCGATGAGACGGGCATAGTATGTGCCGGGTTTTGGACCTTCGAACGTGACTTTATAGTCGCGCGTGATTCCTGCGTTGGCCTCGGGATCATTGGGCAGCGCGCGCTCGGCCGAGGCGTCGGGGGTGAGCTGCTCGACCGACGCATTGTCGTCGGAGAGCCCGAAGGTCGAGCACAGATATTCGACCAGCGGCCGGGTCGACTCGTTGCGCAGAGCCGCGAGGTCGCCTCCGAATGTCTCGAATTTTACAAAACTGTAAGTGCGGTTGGTGCGCTCGCTGTTGATGTCCGACACACCTTTGATAGCCCAGCGGGGCTTGTCCTGGGAGATGGCTCCCAGAGTCGTGAGCATGAATAATGCAATAATAAGTAAACGGTTCATTAAGAGTTGGTTTTATTTGATATTAAGCTACTGTAGAGGTTGAAATATTCATCGGCGGTGACTGTGATGTCATAGAGCCGAGCCCGCTCCATGCCCTTTCGGGCTGTGGCTGCGTAGAGCGCGGGGTTATCGAGCAGAGAGGTAATGCGGGCCGCCAGGGCGCGGGCGTCGCCAAAGGGGAAGCGCAGCGCGCCATCGCCCACGATTTCGCTCACTCCGGGCACATCGCTCACAATCAGAGGCATGCCCGAGGCCATGGCTTCGACAGTCGAGAGGCTCAGTCCCTCGTGACGGGTTGACAGCAGAGCGATGTCGGCCTGTCGGTACAGCCCCGGTATGTCGGCGACATTGCCTGTAAATCTTACGCGGTCGGCTACTCCGAGAGCCCGGGCCGCCTCCTGCGTCGCCGTGCGTGTCGCGCCGTCGCCCGCATAGGTGAGAGTGACCTCGGGCGGGAGCATGGCGAGGGCGTGCAGCGGGGTGAGATGGTCTTTTTGCTCGCGAAAAGCCGCTACCATGAGTATGTTGACCTTACCGGAAGTTATGGTGTGGTGTGAGCCTGAAAATTGTCCAAGGTCTATGCCGTTGGATATGGTCAGTATGCGTGGCATTAGCGACGGCATGTCGAGCGAGTCGGCGAGCGATGTCTCCACCGGAGTGCTGCAACACACTATGCGGTCATAGCGTCGATACATCCAACGGTCGAGCTGACGCAGCAGCGCGTGTCCGCGTCGGCGGTTGGAAGTGTTGTGTTCGGTGGTCACGAGCCGTGTGGAGGCCGGCGTGCGGGCCAGAGCGGTGAATAGCTGCGGGGTGGTGTTGTGGGTGTGCACTATGTCAAATCCTTGTCGCATGATGCGTTGCAGACGCAATATGTTACGCGGGTCATACATGCTGCTGTATCCGTGTCCGAGCACGTGCAGGGTCACATCCTCCTTCACAAGTGATTGCATGAAAGGGGTGTCGGAGCCGTCAAAGATGGCCGCGTGCACCTCGGCCCCCCGCTGTCTGAATCGTGGCAACAGTTGAGATACGAGCCTCTCAGCCCCGCCGGTGCGCATGGATGTGATTACATGAAGTATTTTCACGATTTATTAAATACAGGAGTCCTGGAGTCGAATTTTGGACAGGTGTAAAGGAATCGTTATGAGAGAAATCATGAAGAAATGAGTCATGATTATGTTTTTTATATTTTCAGAGACGCAGTAAGAGGTCTGAAAATACCGACAGGATGTCCCGGCAGGGACATCGGGAAATTGATAGCCGTATGCATCGGAGGGTGTTGCAGAACTCCTCTGATTAAAGCCTCTGAGAATTGAATATTTTAGAATAATCTGGAATTTTTCGAGATTAGTTCGTATATTCGATTCTCAGGAAGTTGAAAACCGGGCATACACTAAAAAAACAGCGAAAATCGG
>NZ_CAJTCF010000101.1:0-11428 GCF_910574735.1 Duncaniella muricolitica
TTTGCTCATGGTTATTCATGGTTTGTTTGACGACACCAAAAATAACTAATTAGGGCTGACTCCTGCAAATGGTAATCGACTTTTGTCGCTTGCCTTAGCAAGAATCAGCCCTAATTTTTCAATCGCTCAAAAAAAGTTTAGCGGACAGTAATATTATAAAATATTCGGGTCATTCGCCGCAAGGGCAAATGACCCGAATGTTTTTGTTATGCATTATGTCTCAATCGCGTGACCGAGACAAGGCATCAAGTGTTAACGCTGTACGCGGCCGTTGGCGTTACCGCCGGCGAGCGACATTACTTCGTCAACCGACACAAGGTTGAAGTCACCGGGGATGGTGTGCTTGAGAGCGGATGCTGCTACGGCAAACTCGAGAGCTTCGCCCTGGTTGGGCATGGTGAGCAGACCGTGGATCACACCGCCTGAGAAAGAGTCGCCGCCACCTACGCGGTCGATAATGGGGTTGATGTCGTAACGCTTTGACTCGTAGAACTCCTCGCCGTTGTAGATCATAGCCTTCCAACCGTTGTGAGTAGCTGAGAACGACTCGCGGAGTGTAGAGATGACATACTTGAAGCCAAACTCCTTGGCCATGGCCTTGAAGATGCCCTTGTAGCCTTCGGCGTTGGTCTCGCCACCCTCAACGTCAGCGTCGGGCTTGAAACCGAGGCAGAGCTCGGCGTCCTCTTCGTTGCCGATGCATACGTCGACATACTGCATGAGGGGACGCATGATCGACTGAGCCTTCTCCTTGGTCCAGAGCTTCTTGCGGAAGTTAAGGTCGACCGATACGGTCACGCCGTGACGCTTTGCAGCCTCGCAGGCGAGACGGGTCAGCTCGGCAGCCTTGTCGGAGATGGCGGGGGTGATGCCGCTCCAGTGGAACCAGTCGGCACCTTCCATGATGGCGTCGAAGTCGAAATCTTCGGGATCGGCCTCGGAGATAGCCGAGTTGGCGCGGTCATAGATAACCTTGGAGGGACGCATAGATGCGCCGGTCTCGCAATAGTAGATGCCCACACGGTCACCGCCGCGGGCTATATGGTCGGTGTGTACGCCGTAACGACGCAGAGCGTTGACGGCAGCCTGACCGATCTCGTGCTTGGGGAGCTTGGACACGAAATAAGCATCGTGGCCATAGTTGGCGCAGCTTACGGCCACGTTGGCCTCGCCGCCACCCCAGATGACATCAAAATTGTCGACCTGCACGAAACGATAGTTTCCTGCGGGGGAAAGGCGAAGCATGATTTCGCCCAATGTAACTACTTTACTCATGGTTTTGAATTTAATATATTAATAGATTTGTGGTTGAAACTCTGATTGAGATTAGGAGGGGGAGGAAGTGTCGGGATGGGGTCAGCTTTCGCGTCCGGCATCGTCGGCATCAAGACCCTCCATGAGTTTCTTGGCATCGACATAGCGTGCTATGCCCTCAGCAACTCGCTTGGCATCCTGCATGGCATGGACCACCGTGGCGGGACGGTTGGTGACGTCGCCACCGGCAAAGACTCCGCGGCGCGTGGTCATGCCGTAGGGCACTTCGCGCGTGAGGACGTAGCCTTTGGCGTCGACATCAATGCCCTCGGTGGTCGAGACGATGCGCGAGGCCGGGGCACTGCCCACCGCCATAATCACGCGGTCGACGGGCATTACTACCGATGTGTCGCCGGTCTTGACAGTGATGTCGCGGAGACGGTCATCGTCGCCACCCTCGATGTGTGTCACGGATGACTGCCACATGAACTTCACCCCCTCGGCCACGGCGTCGTCATACTCGGCACGCAACGCGCTCATGTCGTTGACGGTGCGGTGATAGATGACTGTTACCTCGGAAGAGCCCATGCGCAGAGCGGTACGGGCGGCGTCAATGGCGGTGTTGCCGCAGCCGATGACGGCTACTCTGTCACCATCGCCGACGATTACCTCGCGACGGTCGATACATCCCGACTGATAGAGGCTCACACGACGCAGAAACCATATGGCCTGGCGCACTCCGGGGTGGTCGATGCCCTCGATTGGGAGCTTTTTGGGACGGCCGGTGCCGGTGCCCATGAAGATGGCGTCGAAGCCTTTGGCAAACAGGTCGTCGATGGTGTAATCGCGTCCGATGGTGGTCTGGAGATGAAATTTCACGCCGAGATTTTCGATTTTCTTAATCTCGCGGCGCACCACTTCCTTGGGCAGACGATATTCTGGTATGCCGAACATCAGCACACCGCCCGGCTCGGGCTCCATCTCGAAAATCTCCACGCTGTAACCTTTGCGCGAGAGGTCGCCGGCAATGGTCAGTCCGGCGGGTCCGCTGCCTATGACGGCTACGGAGCCTCGGGTCTTTTCAGGAATGGCTTCGTGGGTGAGACATGCCTTGCTGTCAAAGTCGGCCACGAAACGTTCGAGTTTGCCGATGTTGATGTGCTTGCCGGCCTTGCGGAGCACACACGCGCCCTCGCACTGACGCTCATGACCACACACGCGGCCACACACGGCAGGGAGGTTGCTGCGCGCGTTGATGATAGCCATTGAGTTGCCAAAGTTACCTTTGGCAAGCTCGGCTATCCATTCGGGGATGTCGTTGCTGATGGGACATCCTTTCTTGCAGGAGGGCACTTTGCAGTGAAGGCATCTCTGCGCCTCACGCACGGCCTCGGCAAGCGTATAGTTTTCGGATACTTCCTTAAACTCGTTCATTTACAAATTATTTCATTTCAAGATAGGTCACCTTATCCATGTCGCCATAGTTAAGGTTTTCGCCACCCATGCCCCAGATGAACATGTAGTTGGATGTACCGGCGGCAGCATGTATCGACCACTCGGGCGAGATGATGGCCTGCTCGTTGTGGAGCCATACGATGCGGTTTTCCTTGGGCTCACCCATGAAGTGACACACGGCGTTGCCTTCGGGAACGTTGAAATAGAAATAGGCCTCGACGCGACGGTCGTGAGTGTGGGCGGGCATGGTGTTCCATACGCTGCCGGGCTTGAGTTCGGTCAGACCCATCTGGAGCTGACAGGGACCCTCTTCGAGCACATTGTTGACAATGAGCTGGTTGATGACGCGGTCATTGCTCTCCTCCATCTTGCCAGCGGCGAAGCTGTTGGCCTTGATAGAGCCTTTGCGTCCGTCGATGGTGATGAGCTGGGTCTTGTAGGCCTTGTGGGCTGTGGTGGAGTTGAGATAGAATTTGGCGGGGTTGGAAGCGTCCTTGCTGCGGAAGGTCACTTTCTTGTTACCGCGGCCTACATAGAGAGCGTCCTTGAAGTGGAGCTCATAGTCCTTGCCGTCGACATTGACAATGCCGTCGCCACCTATATTAATTACACCGAGTTCACGACGCTCGAGGAAGTATTCGGCCTTGAGGGGGTCGATGGTCTCGAGCTCCACGACTTTGGTCACGGGCACCACGCCGCCGTAGATGAGACGGTCATACATGGTGTAGGTGAGGTTGATCTTGTCCTGCTCCATGACTTTGGGCATCATGAAACGTTCGCGGAGCTGAGTGGTGTCGTAATGCTTAACGTCGTCGGGATGACAGGCGCGGAGCACTGTATAGTCGGTCTGAGCCATAGCTGAGATTGAGGCTAATGCGAGTGATACGGTTAGATATATTTTTTTCATATTGAGATAAAGAGGTTTTGACGTTGTTTTTTATTCCATGGTCTGGAGCGTATCGGCATCCTTTGCGACCATAGCTTTCTGGTTGCGGAGGATATTGACGCGGTTCCATACCATGAGCGCGAGTGTCACGAGCACGAGTATGCCGGCTCCAATCCATTTAAGGCCGATGGAGCACTGGTAGATGACCCATGCGAGGGGGCTTGAGGCGAAGTCGAGGCTACCGCCGTCAAAGTTGGCGGGGATGGCCACTGCTGCGTCGCCCGTCACCGCATACACGTCCTTGGCCGCAAGGGTGAAGGCGGGCGCGAGGTTGGTGACGAGATAGAGTCCGACGGTGAGCACTACGAGTCCGATGATGAATGTCTTGACCACGCTGCCCTTGGTGTAGGGGAGCACGAGGGGGAAGACGTAGAACATGCCGGCCAGCGATGCCAGAGGCAGGAACTGGTTGCCGGGGAGCACTACGGCAAGGATGAGGGTCACGGGAATGAGGAGTATCGACACCACGAGCGTGGTGGGGTGACCGATGACGAGGGCGGGAGTCATGCCGATGTTGAGGCCGTCGGCACCCTTGAACTTGCGTGCGATGAGCGAGCGTGTGGCTTCGCTGATGGGGCGGAGTCCTTCGATGAAGAGGACGGTCACACGGGGGATGAGTTCCATGACGGCTCCCATCTTGATGCCGAGTCCGAGGATATAGGGAATCTTGTCGACAATCTCGGCCCAGCTCTTGCAGGTGAGGCAGCCGATGGCTACGCCTACCACTATTCCGAGGAAGAGGGGCTCGCCCAGAAGGCCGAATTTCTTTTTCAGACCTTCGGCATCGACTTCGAGCTTGTTCATGCCGGGGATGGCGTCAAGGCCTTTGTTGATGGCCCAGGCGAAGGGTACGAAGCCGGCACAGAATGGCTGCGGGATGGATATGCCGTCCATGTCTTTGTAGAATCCCTGAAATTTCTTGGCTGTCACGTCGGCTATAATCAATGTGAGGATGTAGCAGATTATGGCTCCGAAGAATCCCCAGGCGAGCGATTCGCTGGCGAAGTAGATGACGGCTCCGATAAATGCGAAGTGCCAGTAGTTCCAGAGGTCGATATTGACGGTGCGTGTGGTCTTGGTGAGCAACATGAGTATGTTGACTCCGAGACACACGGGGATGATGAAGGCTCCGACGGCAGTGTTGTAGGCTACCGATGCGGCTGCGGGCCATCCCATGTCGAAGACCTTGAGCTGGAGGTCGTAGATGTTGACCACTGTGTCAAGTGCCGGGCCGAGAGCTGAGGTGAGCAGAGCGGTAACAATGGAGAGTCCAACGAATCCGACTCCGACTTTGAGTCCCGACTTGAGCGCGTCGCCAAACTTGATGCCTATGCACAATCCTAAAATCGTGAATATAACGGGCATCATCACCGCCGCACCAAGGCCGATTATGTATGCAAAAATTTGTTCCAAATTTTTAGAGTTAAAAAAGGTGAAAGTTTAAAGTTTATGTAGTGATGGTTTAGGATTTATCGCCAAATAATTAGAGTTTTTTATCGGGCACGCATGTGTTTTCAGACTATTTGCTTACATTTGCGAAAACACATTATGCTATCAATATGGATTTTAGTTTTGAGCGATTGACCGTATGGCAGAAATCACGACTGCTCGTAAAGAAAATTTATGCCATAACCAATAATTTTCCCGACAGGGAGAAATTCGGACTCACCGACCAGATGCGCAGGGCGGCAGTGTCGATATCCTCCAATTTAGCTGAAGGCTCAGGCCGCATATCTACTAAAGAAAAGGTGCACTTCTGCGAGATTTCCTATGGCTCGCTGATGGAAGTCATGTGTCAGCTTATATTGTCAAAAGACCTCGGGCTGATTTCCGACGAGACCATCAGCGAGACACGGCCTATGATTGAAGACATCGGCAATATGCTGAGTGCCTATCGTCGCGCATTGTTCAAATCCATACAATATACACAATAAATGTATCTCTAAACTTTAAACTTTAAGCCCTAAACTCCCTAAGTAGGCTCCGCCTACTTAGGTTGCTTTCCGATGTAGGCGAGGATGCCGCCGTCGACGTAGAGCACGTGGCCGTTGACGAAGTCGGAGGCGTCGGAGGCGAGGAAAACGGCGGGACCCATGAGGTCTTCGGGTGTGCCCCAGCGGGCTGCGGGGGTCTTGGAGATGATGAACTGGTCAAAGGGATGACGGCTGCCGTCGGGCTGGAGTTCGCGCAGGGGTGCGGTCTGCTCGGTGGCTATGTAGCCGGGGCCGATACCGTTGCACTGGATGTTGTATTCACCAAACTCTGAGCAAATGTTGCGAGTGAGCATTTTCAGACCACCCTTGGCGGCTGCATACGCGCTCACGGTCTCGCGGCCGAGCTCGCTCATCATGGAGCAGACGTTGATGATTTTGCCGTGACCTTTCTTGATCATGCCGGGTATCACAGCCTTGGCGCAGATGTAGGGGGCAATAAGGTCTACGTCAACCACACGACGGAAGTCCTCGACATCCATCTCGGTCATGGGTATGCGCTTGATGATACCGGCGTTGTTGACAAGAATATCGATTGTGCCTACCGTAGCCTCTATGTCGGCCACCATGGCCTTGACAGCTTGCTCGTCGGTAACGTCACAAAGATAGCCTTTTGCTTCTATGCCAAGCTCCTTATATGCTTTGAGTCCGCGGTCTACAGTCTCCTGACGCGAGCAGTTGAATACGATTTTTGCACCGGCTTCGGCGTATGCCTGAGCTATGGCAAGGCCTATTCCATAGGCTCCTCCTGTGACGAGGGCCACTTTGCCCTCCAATGAAAAATTCACCATTTGTTAATAGTATTAGTCAATTGTTTTTTGATATTATCTTAAGGCATATACGTATTAGCTCACAAAGTTACTCAATTTTGCACGAATTTATGAACATATGCCCCTATATTTTTTCTTTTTTTAGTAAAACGTTTGTACATTTGCGCCATCATACCCGAATCATATCAACTTATGACACTGCACACCCAAAATGTCACTCCCCAGGATGTAGAGAACGACCGCCGCATACTCGAGCTCCTGGCTCAGACGTTTCCCAACATAAGCGCGGCAAGCACCGAAATCATCAATCTCGAGGCAATACTCAATCTGCCCAAGGGCACCGAGCATTTCGTGGCCGACCTGCACGGCGAGCATGAAGCGTTTCTACACATACTCAAGAACGCTTCGGGCAACATCAAGCGCAAGGTCACCGACATATTCGGGACAACGATGCTCGACAGTGAGATACGCCAGTTGTGCGCGCTCATCTATTATCCCGAGGAGAAGCTTCAGAGCATCAAGGCCGCGCAGTCGGACCTCGAAGGTTTTTACAACATCACGCTCCACAAGCTGGTGACCGTGTGTCGGAGCGTGTCGTCAAAATATACCCGCTCGAAGGTAAGAAAGGCCCTGCCACGCGAGTATTCCTATATAATAGAGGAGCTGCTCCACGAGTCGGGCGGCGAATATGACAAGCAGGCCTACTTCAACCGCATCGTGGAGACCATCATCTCGACGGGCCAGGCCGAGCCGTTCATCATATCCATCTGCAACGTCATACAAAAACTCAGCATCGACCAACTGCACATACTCGGCGACGTGTATGACCGCGGACCGGGTGCGCATATAATCATGGACACCCTGTGTCGATACGGCAACTGGGACATACAGTGGGGCAACCACGACATTGTGTGGATGGGAGCGGCCGCCGGCAATGACGCGTGCATAGCCAATGTGCTGAGGCTGTCGCTGCGCTATGGCAATCTGGCCACACTCGAGGACGGATATGGCATTAATCTTATGCCGCTGGCGACGTTTGCGATGGAGACTTATGACGATGATCCGTGCACTGAGTTTGAGACCCGTTCGACCGACGAGAGCAATGTGCACACACCCAAGACGCTCAAGCTGCTGGCCAAGATGCACAAGGCCATATCAATCATACAGTTCAAACTCGAGGGCGCGCTTATAGAAAGCCACCCGGAGTGGAACATGGACCATCGGCGTCTGCTCCACCGCATCGACCGCGAGAAGGGCACGGTGAGAATCGACGGGACCATCTATGAGATGTGTGACACTATGCTGCCCACCGTCGACCCGGCCGATCCCTATCGCCTGACTCCTGAGGAACTGCATCTGGTGCATAAGCTCCACCACTCGTTTACGGTGAGCACAAGCCTGAAACGTCACATGGACGCCCTGCTGTCGCACGGCTGCATGTATGGTCTATGCAACAACAATCTGCTCTTTCACGCGTCAATGCCGCTCAACGAGGACGGGTCGCTCAAGGAGGTCGAGGTCAACGGTGAGAAATACAAAGGCAAGGCTCTGATGACCGCCATAGGGATGCTGCTACGCTCGGCCTTCAACGAGGATACTCCGGCCGCCGAGCGCGAGTATGCCCGCGACTTCTACTGGTACATGTGGTGCGGTCCCGACTCGCCGCTCTATGACAAGGAGCGCATGACCACCTTCGAGCGTTATTTCATCAAGGACTCCGAGTCGCACAAAGAGGGCAAGGGCTGGTATTACAAGCTGCGCGAGAACGAACAGGTATGCGATATGATACTCGACGAGTTTGGCGCGGAAGGCTCCGACCGCCACATCATCAACGGCCACGTACCCGTGCGCACCGGCAAAGGCGAGAGCCCGATACGCGCCGGCGGCCGCCTGATGGTCATCGACGGAGGGTTTGCCAAGGCCTATCACAAGACCACCGGTATAGCCGGCTACACGCTGATATATCACAGCAGCAACTTCGAGCTGGTGGAGCATGAGCCATTCACTTCGGTCGAAGAGGCCGTGAGCAACGGCACCGACATTGTGCGCACCACCAAGATGGTCGAGCAGACCGCCCGACGCAAGTGTGTACGCGACACCGACAAGGGCCTCGTGCTGCAAAGCCAGATCGACGAGCTGTCGGAGCTGCTCTACGCATTCCGCCACGGCATGATCAAAGAGATGCCCATGCGCCGGCAATAAGACCGCCCTACCCTACCATTCATAACCTAACGTGACTCCGAAACTGTTGAGAGTCACATTGCCGCCCGGACTCCAGTAATAGTCATCATCGGCGGTAAGCAACTGATAAGTCAGGCCTATATTGAAGGCCTGGCTGCTGTTGCGCGCATTGACCGGAATACGCACGCCGACCGTGGGTTTGCAATAAAAGCGGGCATTGTTGGTGACATAGGCGTCGTGGAGACGCAGATAGGGCGTGCCGATGAGCCATGCGGCTCCGAGCTTGAGGTCTATAAAGGCCGAGACCGATGACTGATCGCCGATGTTGAAGCAGAAGTCGCTGAACACGGGTATCATCGCTTTGGTCTTGGTACCTTCATAACCTCCGTAATCGGGATAGCCATAAGCTACGGAGCGCGGAGAGTCGGGGTCGGCTCCCTGGGCCGTGACAACATCCACTCCAAGACCGACGCCCATGAAAAACCATGAGGAATATCTGAATCCCTGAGTTGTCGACACGCCCACAAAGTTGGCGCGGTCGGTGCCCACGCCGGCCAGCCCGCTCAGCTCGACATATCCCTTGTAGTTGAAACTTCCCGAGAGTGCCGGCGACAAGAGTCCCGGCAACTGACTTGCTATCTGATAATACTGGGCACGTGCCGGGACGGCACACACCAGTGCTGCCAACGTGAGGACTGAGAGTAAGAAACGTTTCATAAGCAATCGTTTATATTGAATAACGTCCGGGCAGAGCTGGAGGTTGCACTCATGACACAAAAAAAATGCGTCCCCGTCGCGACGACATTGTCGGACACAGGGGACGCATGCAAGCTGTAAATAAAAGGGGGAGTTGAATATGTCAATCAGATGGCTCTGATGTACACATTTTTTCGATTAGTACTTGCGACGCTTCTGCTCATACACGAGTGTGAGCGAAGGCAGGTCACACACCTCGGCCGGACCGAAGTACTGGATGGGGCCGGGATAGGTGTAGCATGTGCCTACCTTCCATGTCTCGCGCTCCTTGGCAAACTTGAGGAAGGGCGCACCGTCAAGCTCAACGAGAGCCTTGCGGATAACGGGCTTCATGTGGCCGTGACGACGCTCCATATTCATCATCATGGTGATGGGTATACCGCCGGCCAGCCAGTTGACGGGAGCGAAAGTGAGGTTGCGGAGGCTTGACATGTAGCCTGTCACGCCCGATGCGATAAGACAAGCGGCGGTGTAGCCGAGGCCGTAGCAATAGTTGGCGTCAAAGTTGGAGGGGTCGGCGCAACGTCCTTCGTAGCCGAAGAAGTGGTGCATGGTGGCATATTTGCCATTGTATTCACCCTGTGCTGCAAGAACCTCAAGACGCTTGCCTACCATCTCGGAGAGGAGTTTCTCGGTCTCGATGAGCGACACCTGCACGTTGCCGTGGGGGTCGCGGTCGAGGGTAAGCTGACGGGCCACGCCTGCGGGGAGCGACTCGTAAGTGGCGGCGCACTCGGGCGAGAGGTTGGCGATGACCCATGCGCGCTGCTCCTCGGCGGCAACGGCGGCAAACTCCTCGGCCTTGGCGGCAAGGAGGTCGTTAAGTTCGGCGATGAGCTTCTTGACTGCGGGAATAAACTCGATGAGACCTTCGGGGATGAGCACAACGCCATAGTTCAAGCCGTTCTTGGCACGCACCACAACGGCGTCGGCTATCTCGTTGACCACCTGGTCGAGAGTCATGTTCTTGGCCTCTACCTCCTCAGAGATGATGCAGACGTTGGGCTGACACTGGAGAGCACACTCGAGAGCGATATGAGATGCCGAGCGGCCCATCAGCTTGATGAAGTGCCAGTATTTCTTTGACGAGTTGCAGTCACGCTGTATGTTGCCGATTACTTCGGAATATACTTTGGTGGCGGTGTCAAAGCCGAAAGATGTCTCGATGACATTGTTCTTGAGGTCACCGTCGATGGTCTTGGGCACACCGATCACCTGCACACCGGCACCGATAGCCTTGTAATACTCGGCAAGGATGGCGGCATTGGTGTTGGAGTCGTCGCCGCCGATGATGACGAGGGCGGTAATGTCGAGCTCGCGGAGGATTTCAAGACCTTTGTCAAACTGCTCTTTGGTCTCGAGCTTGGTGCGGCCCGAACCGATGATGTCAAAGCCGCCGGTGTTGCGATACTCGTCAATGATGTCAGAGGTAAGCTCCTTGTAATTGTGGTCGACGAGTCCGCCGGGGCCCATGAGGAAACCGTAGAGCTTGCTGTGCTTGTTGATAGCCTTGATGCCGTCAAACAGACCGCTGATCACGTTGTGACCGCCGGGAGCCTGTCCGCCCGAAAGAATCACACCTACATTGACGGGCTTGTCGGATGTGGTGGCTGCAGTCTTCTCAAACACGAGTTCGGGAAGACCGTAGGTATTGGGAAACAGTTTCTTAATCTCTTCCTGATCGCCGGCCGACTGGGTGGACTCGCCCTCCTTAACCTTCACTCCACCGGTAAGGACAATGGGGAGCTGAGGACGATAAGCCGCGCGGGCTATCTGCAACGCACTTTTCTTCATTATCTTAGATATTGATGTAATTTGTATATTTTTGCTTGAAAAATCACCCGCAAAAATAACAAAAAGAAATCAATAATTCAAAAAAGCTATAATATATTTTTTTATAGCCCATTTTATCCCCCAAAAGTTGCGCGATACACTATGTATTATAGGAGGTAACTATTCAGCGGACACGCTAAGGCGATAATGTGGAATAGACATCACCATTATAAGTAAATTCAACCTGCTGATTTTATAGTAATTAGCTGCAATTTTATTTGGTAAAGTCAAATAAGTTTTGT
>NZ_CAJTCF010000102.1:0-11424 GCF_910574735.1 Duncaniella muricolitica
TTATCTTCGTTGCTTGTCTTGACATAATTGGAGAGATAAGTATATGTAAGACAATAACGTTTGAAAATGGATTTCATTGCATTAATTCTTTAATAAAACATACTTAGCGTATGTTTTATCGCAAAATATAGGTTGAATAAATACGAAAACTGTTTATAAAAAGACAAAAGTCTCAAAAGCAACAAAAGTTTTCAATTACCTGCATAAAACTTTTCAGCAAAGTAATTGAAAACTTTTGTTGCTTTCGAGACTTTTGTCCTTATGTATCTCCTTTAATTGGAGGCAATTATTCTACTGTCCAGGTCTCACCGGCCATGACCATGTCGCGGAGCGACGAGAAGTTCTTGCGGGCGCGAACCTCAGCCACCTGCTTCTCGATTTCCTCGTTATAGACGGGCGACTCCACATCGCGTATCACGCCGATGGCGAGAGGGAGCGAATGGCCGTCCATCATAGCGAGCTGTTGGTGGAGGAAGTTAGACTGGGTGTGGGCATCGTGAACGAGCACATCGTCCATTGTATAGCCCTCCTCGCCGACCTTTACGGCTTTGAGCAGGAAACCGTCCTGTACGAGACCATACTCCTTGTCCTTGCCGAAGAGCATCTTCTCGCCGTGCACGAGTTTGATCACACGCTCGGCGCGATGCTCGCGGTCAGTGATGTCGTTGTGTATGCCGTGGTTCCAGATCACACAGTTGCAGAGCACTTCCACCACCGATGTGCCGGCATGCTGCTGGGCGGCGGTGAGCACCTCCTGGCTGGTCTGAAGCTCTACGTCGATGGAGCGGGCAAAGAAGTTGCCGCGTGCGCCAAATACGAGCTCGGCCGGGATAAACGGGTCCTCGGTGGTGCCGTAGGGCGATGATTTCGACACAAAACCGCGGTCGCTGGTAGGCGAATACTGACCCTTGGTCAGACCGTAGATTTTATTGTTGAAAAGCAGGATATTGATGTCGACATTGCGGCGTATGGCATGAATGAAGTGGTTGCCGCCGATGGCGAGACCGTCGCCGTCGCCCGAGATCTGCCATACGGTCATGTCGGGACGGGCCACCTTGAAGCCGGTCGCGATGGCTGCCGCACGTCCGTGGATAGTGTGGAAGCCATAGGTGTTCATATAGTAGGGCAGACGCGACGAGCATCCGATGCCTGAGATTACGGCCATCTTGTGGGGAGGTACTCCTACGCTTGCCATGGCCTTGTGGAGTGTGTTGAGGATGGCATGGTCTCCACAGCCGGGACACCAGCGTACAGCCTGGTCACTCTTATAGTTTGCGGGGGTGTATTTGATGTCTTCCATGATTATTTGCCCTCCATGATTTTGGTTACACCGTCAACGATTTCTTGCGAGAGGAAGGGCTGGCCCTGTATCTTGTTGATGCGACGGATGTTGAGGTGGGGATATTTTGATTGGAGATAGTCGGCGAACATGCCGGTGTTGAGCTCGGCCACGATGATGGTCTTGTAGCGTCCGAGGATTTCGGCGGTGTTCTTGGGGAGCGGATTGATGTAGCGGAACTGTGTGAAAGCCACTCTCTTGCCGGCAGCGTTGAGGTCGTCGGCCGCCTGGTGGAGATGTCCGTATGTGCCGCCCCAGCCTACGAGGAGAGTGTCGGCCTCGGTGTCGCAGAGCACTTCCTGCTCGGGTATATAATTGGCGATGCGCTCGATTTTCTCGCGGCGCAGGAGCACCATCTTCTCGTGGTTGACGGGATCGTTGGATATCGCGCCTGTGTCGGAGTCCTTTTCGAGACCGCCGAGACGATGCTGCAGGCCTTCGTCGCCGGGTATTGCCCAGTAGCGGCTGAGCGACTCGGGGTCACGGTGATAGGGCTTCCATGCGGCACGGGCCTCTTCGGCTACGTAGGGCACACGTATTTCGGGATAATCCTCGGCTTCGGGTATGCGCCAGGCCGACGAACCGTTGCCGATGAAGGCGTCGGTGAGAAGTATCACCGGGGTCATGTGCTCGATGGCTATGCGCGAGGCCTCAAAGGCCATGGTGAAGCAGTCGGTGGGCGACACGGGTGCTACGACAGCCAGAGGCGACTCGCCGTTGCGGCCGTAGAGAGCCTGCATGAGATCAGTCTGCTCGGTCTTGGTGGGGAGACCTGTCGAGGGACCGCCGCGCTGCACGTCGACGATTACCAGCGGCAGCTCGGCCATCACGGCCAGACCGATACCCTCGCTCTTGAGCGCGAGGCCGGGGCCTGAGGTTGAGGTCACGGCGAGGTCGCCTGCAAATGACGCGCCGATGGCGGAGCATACGCCGGCTATCTCGTCCTCCATCTGACAGGCCTTTACTCCGAGGTCTTTGCGCTTGGCCAGCTCATGGAGTATGTCGGTGGCGGGGGTTATGGGGTAGGAGCCAAGGAAGAGGGGACGTCCGGCTTTTTCAGAAGCGAGGATAAAGCCCAAGGCGGTGGCGGTGTTGCCGTTGACGTCGGTGTAGACGCCGGGACGGGCATTGTCGCTCTCGATGCGGAATGTCGACACCGAGGCGTGTATGTTGTGGCCGTAGTCATATCCGGCCTGTATCACCTTGGAGTTGGCTTCGTAGATGGCCGGTTTCTTGGCAAATTTATTCTTGAGCAGCTTGAGCGCGCCTTCGATGGGGCGGTCAAAGAGCCAGCACACCAGGCCGAGGGCGAAGATGTTGCGGCACTTGAGCACCGACTTCTGGTCCATGCCGCTGTCGGCAAGGGCGTCCTTGGTCATGGATGTGACGGGAGCTTCGATTATCTGGGCATTGATGCCGAGTTCCTTGAAGGGCTCGTCGGTCTCGAAAAGAGCTTTTTTCAGGCCGGCTTCGTTGAACGAGTCGATGTCGACGATGATTACGCCGCCCGGCTTGAGGTTTTTGTATCCGCGCTTGAGAGCGGCGGGGTTCATGGCTACAAGTACATCACACTGGTCGCCGGGAGTGTGTACGCCTTTACCGACACTTGCCTGGAAGGCAGAGACTCCACTGAGAGATCCCTGTGGCGGACGCATGTCGGCCGGATAGTCGGGGAAGGTGGACACTGAGTTACCAAGCCCGGCCGAAACGTTGGTGAAGAGATTGCCTGCAAGCTGCATGCCGTCGCCGGAGTCGCCGGAAAAACGCACTACAACTTTGTCGAGGGTCTTTACGTTTGTTTTGTCTAACATAACCGGAATATTATCTATATGTATTTACTTGATTATTTGCTTTCTTTACGTGAAACGTTGATGATTTGGATTGATTTTTTAGACTTCGGTTGTTGTTCTTGTTGAGAGATTTAAGATTTTTGATGGTTGGTATTAGAGGTTTTATGTTACGATAAATTTATCGTCTGTTGAATGTGAGAGGCTGCGGGCCGGTGTCACCGTTGACCACAGTGCGCTTCACCTCCCATGAGAGCGAGCGTCCGGCCAGCGGAGTCCATCCGCAGCGGCTCTTGACGTCGGCGTCGGTGACGCGTCGGCCGGGCATCTCCACCGGGGCCACTATGGCAAGGTCGGCGTGATAGCCTTCGCGCAGATAGCCGCGCCGGTCGATGTCGAGCAGCCGTGCCGGAGCATGACACATCAGCTCGGCTATGCGGGCTATGTCGAGCCCCTCGGCGTCGGGGTCGGACGACATGAGGTCGAGCATGGCGGGCAGCGAATACTGCACCATCGGCATGCCCGAGGCTGCGGTCACGGCGTTGCCCTCCTTCTGAGCGGGCAGATGAGGCGCGTGGTCGGTGGCTATGGTGTCGATGACGCCTCCAGGACGCAGTTCGCGCAGGAGGGCTATGCGGTCGCTAGGCTCCTTGATGGCCGGATTGCACTTGATGCGCGCACCGAGAGTGGCGAAATCGTTGCGGTCAAAGAGCAGATATTGCGGGCATGTCTCGGCCGTGACATTGACCCCGCGGGCTTTGGCCTCGGCTATGAGCTGCAGCTCTTCGGCTGTGGATATGTGGCATATGTGTACGTGCGCGCCACCTTTCTCGGCCAGCCCGATGGCATGGCGGGTGGCGGCTATGCACGCCTGGCGCGGACGCATGTCGGGATGCATCTCCACGGGCACACCCTCGGGATGTTGCGCCTCGAGTTGCTGACGGGCGGCGCGTATGATGGCTTCGTCCTCGGCGTGCACGGCTATGAGGGCCGGGGCCTTGGCGAAGAGTGTGGCAAGAGTGGTGTCGTCATCGACAAGCATGTTGCCGGTCGACGAACCGAGAAACAGTTTGATGCCGGCCACGCGTGAATAGTCGGCCCACATCAGTTCTGACAGATTTTCGTTGGTCGCACCGATAAAAAATCCATAGTTGGCCTCCGATACTTCGGCGGCGCGGGCCATTTTGCCCTCGACAGCCTCCATGCTCACTGTGGCGGGCTTGGTGTTGGGCATGTCGATAAACGATGTCACGCCCCCGGCCACAGCCGCGCGGCTCTCGGTGGACATATCGGCCTTCTCGGTGAGTCCCGGGTCGCGGAAATGCACGTGTGTGTCAATGACTCCGGGCATTATGTATGCTCCGTCGCAGTCGTTTATCTCGTCGGCGGTCACGCCTTCGGGCAGGTCGCCGTGACCTATGCGGGTTATCTTGTCGCCATCGGTGAGGAGCCATCCGTGTGTCACGGAGCCTTCGTTGACGAGCATTGCGTTGTGAAACAGTATGGTGCTCATTGCTTTGTGCTGTAATCGGGATATTTTGTGAACAGGCTGCTCCATTTCAGGCGCATGACTCCGAAAAATCCTTCGCTGAAGATGCCCGAACTCATCTTGGAGGTGCCGAGCACACGGTTGACAAACACGATGGGCACCTCGGTGATGCGAAATCCGTATTTGTAGGCCAGAAATTTCATCTCTATCTGGAAAGCATAGCCCTTGAAGCGTATCTTGTCGAGCGGGAGAGCCTCGAGCACTCTGCGCCGGTAGCACACAAATCCGGCGGTGGCGTCATGTACGGGCATGCGGGTGACGGTGCGCACATAGACCGATGCGTAATATGACATCAGCACACGGCCCATCGGCCAGTTGACCACATTGACTCCGGTGAGATAGCGCGAGCCTACGGCTACGTCGGCTCCGTCCTTGCAGGCCTGACGCAGCTTGGGCAGGTCGGCGGGGGCGTGGGAGAAGTCGGCGTCCATCTCGCAGATGTATTCATATCCGTGCTCCAGAGCCCACTTGAAGCCTGCTATATAAGCGGTGCCGAGTCCGAGCTTGCCTTTGCGTTCCACGATGTGCAGACGCTGCGGATGTTTGGCTATCAAACCTTTCACTATGTCTGCGGTGCCGTCGGGTGAATTGTCGTCGATGATGAGGATGTCAAAGGCCACGGGCAGGTCTAAGACCGCCGCGATGATGGCCGCGACATTCTCTTTCTCGTTGTAGGTAGGGATGATGACAAGACTGTCAGACCTTACTGTTGTTATTGGACTTGTGCCCGTCATGGTGGAACGATTCATGTTTTGGTTGCAAATTTAGTAAATAAAGCACAAATCCAAACATTTAAGAGGAAAAAATAAAATTAAAAGAGCCAAATAGCACGAGAGATGCTAAAAGACTCTTTTATTAAGTCGGCGGGGAGTGAGATTTTTCTAAATAAGGAGGTGATTTTAGAATGTTTTTCCGATTTGTGCAAAGAAATCTCTTTCTGACTGCGTTCAGATTCTCGGGGGGGAGTTAGAGTATTACAGTCATAGCAGCTCTTTGGCGAGGGCTGTGCGTGTAGCGTCTGTGGCGGGGACGAGAGGGAGACGCAACACCTCGGAGTAGGCCGGGAACATGTGGTGGAGCAGGCATTTTATGCCGGCAGGATTTCCGTCCTTGAACAGCAGCGAGTAGAGGGCCGAGAAACGCTGGTGGAGCGGGGTGGCCTCGTCGTGACGCTCCGGGTCGAGGCTGAGGTGTATCATTTCGGTAAACTCGCGCGGATAGGCGTTGCCGAGCACAGAGATGACCCCGTCGCCCCCTTTGCCTATCATGGTGTGGGCCAGCGAGTCGTCGCCCGAGAGTACGAGGAAGCCTTCGGGGCGGCGGGTGATGATGAGCGAGGCCTGTTCCATGTTGCCCGACGCCTCTTTCACGCCTATGATTTTGCCCGGAAATTCGCGGGCGAGGCGTATGATGGTGTCGACCTCCATGTTGACGCCCGAGCGGCCGGGGATATTGTAAAGTATCACGGGGATGGGGCATGCACGGGCTATGGCCGAGAAGTGGCGATACATGCCCTCCTGGGTCGGCTTATTATAATAAGGTACGACCGAGAGTATGGCTGCAAACTCTTCGATACGTTCGGTGTCGGCTATCTCCTCGACTATCGCACGGGTGTTGTTGCCGCCGATGCCCACTACCACGGGGATGCGGCCTGCCACACGGTCGAGGATGCGTTTCTCAAGTTTCTTTTTCTCTTCGCGGCTAAGGGTTGGTGTCTCGGCCGTAGTGCCGAGCGCAACTATATAATCGGCTCCCGACTCGACGAGATAGTCGATGTGGAAGTCGAGCGCGTCATAGTCGATTGACTCGTCTGACTTGAATGGAGTGGTGAGGGCTACGCCCATGCCACGTAAACGTGAAGTCTCCATAAAGAGAAAAATTCTTGAATTTTGGGTAAATCACGACAAAATTATAGAAAAAACCGAACTATTGCAAAAAAATAAGAACAAAGGAGCGCGTATAGCATGCTTGTTTATAATTTTTTCAGGAATTACTATCCTTTTTGTAATATGCCGACCTTTGCTTCTTGCGTGCAGTGGAAATGAGTGACGTAATTTCTTCGTCTCATGCCAGGGGGGAAATTTTAGCAAATTTTTGGTAGTATGTTTGGGGAATAATGCGTAACTTTGAACCCATGACACCACCATTTATACATCTTCATGTCCACAGCCAGTATTCGCTGCTTGACGGACAGGCTTCGGTGACGGGTCTTGTCGACAAGGCCATGGCCCTCGATATGCCGGGCTTCGCTTTGACCGACCATGGCAACATGTTTGGCATCAAGGAGCTGGCTAACTATGTGGGCAAAGTAAAGAAGAAATACAAGGGTAAAATCGAGGACGCGCGCAAGCGTCTGGAAGATGCTCCCGAGAGCGAGCGCGAGGCTCTGCGTCCAGAAGTGGAGGCCGAGATAGCCAAGTATGAGCGCAAGCTGAAGTTCAAGCCTATATTCGGCTGCGAGATGTATGTGGCCAAAGGGTCACTCACCGACCGCAGCGACAAGTCGGACAAAGGGCGTCACCTGGTGGTGCTTGCCAAGAATCTCAAGGGCTATAAAAATCTCATCAAGATAGTGTCGCAGGCCCATACCGAAGGCTTCTATCACCATCCGCGTACCGACAAGGAGGCCCTTGCCGCCCATCGCGAGGGGCTGATAGTGTGCTCGGCGTGTCTGGGCGGCGAGATACCGCGTCTCATAGCCACCGGGCAGCTCGAGGAGGCCGACCGGCAGGTCAAATGGTTCAAGGACACATTTGGCGACGACTATTACATAGAGCTCCAGCGTCACAAGACCGACATGCCAGGAGCCAACCGCGACACCTATGTCGAGCAGGAGCGTGTCAATCCCGTGCTCATCGAACTGGCACGTAAGCACGACATCAAAATCATAGCCACCAACGACTCTCATTTCATCAATGCCGAGGATGCCGAGTCGCATGACCGTCTGATATGTATCTCCACCAACAACTATCTTTCCGATCCCGACCGCATGCGCTACACCAAGCAGGAGTGGTTCAAGAGTCAGGAGGAGATGGCGACGGTGTTTCCCGATCTGCCCGAGGCGTTGTCCAACACAATGGAGATTCTCGACAAGGTGGAGATATATTCCATCGACCATGCCCCCATCATGCCCTTCTTCGAGATTCCCGCGGAGTTTGGCACCGAGGAGGAGTATCGTCAGCGCATTACCGAGAAAGACCTCTTTGACGAGTTCACGCAGGACGAGAACGGCAACGTGGTGCTCAGCCCCGAGAAGGCTCAGGCCAAAATCGACAAGCTGGGCGGCTATGACAAGCTTTACCGCATAAAGTTTGAGGCCGACTATCTGGCCAAACTCGCCTATGAGGGAGCCGACCGTCGTTACGGGTCGCCGCTCACCCCCGAGCTTGAGGAACGCATACGCTTCGAACTGTATATAATGAAGACGATGGGTTTCCCTGGCTACTTCCTTATCGTGCAGGATTTCATCAATGTGGCCCGCAAGGAGCTCGGCGTGTCGGTAGGCCCGGGCCGTGGCTCGGCGGCCGGAAGTGTTGTGGCCTACTGTCTCGGCATCACGCAGGTCGACCCCATCAAATATGACCTGCTGTTTGAGCGATTTCTCAACCCCGACCGTATATCGCTCCCTGATATCGACGTCGACTTTGACGACGACGGCCGCGCCGATGTGCTCCATTATGTCACCGACAAATATGGCGAGGACAAGGTGGCCCACATCATAACCTTCGGCACCATGGCGGCCAAGTCGGCCATCAAGGATGTGGCGCGTGTGGAGCAGTTGCCGTTGCCCGAGAGCAACCGTCTGGCCAACCTCGTGCCCAAGCGTATGCCCGACGGACCCGACGGCAAGACTCTCAAGACCAATCTCAACAACTGCTATAAGTTTGTGCCCGAGTTCGCGCCCGAGCTCTCCTCGCGCAATCCGCTCATCACCGAGACACTCGAGTATGCCCGCCGTCTCGAGGGCAATGTGCGCAACACCGGCGTGCATGCCTGCGGCGTCATCATATGTCGCGACCCCATCACCGACTGGGTGCCTGTGGCTACGGCGGTCGACAAGAATCCCGGCGCGTCGGGCAACGACAAGATGATCGTGACCCAGTATGAAGGCTCCATCATAGAAGACACCGGACTTATAAAAATGGACTTCCTCGGACTGAAGACACTTTCAATAATCAAGGAAGCCATACATAATATAAAGGAGACCCGCGGCATTGACGTCGACATCGACGCCATCGACATCGCCGATCCCAAGACCTACGAGCTGTATTGTCAGGGCAACACCACGGGTACATTCCAGTTTGAGTCGGCCGGCATGCAGAAATATCTGCGCGAGTTGCAGCCCTCGACGTTTGAGGACCTCATAGCCATGAATGCCCTCTATCGTCCCGGCCCTATGGACTATATACCCGACTTCATCGCCCGCAAGCACGGTCGCAGCCCCATCACCTACGATATTCCCATTATGGAGAAATATCTCAAGGACACGTATGGAGTGACCGTCTATCAGGAGCAGGTCATGCTTCTGTCGCGACTGTTGGCCAACTTCACCCGCGGCCAGAGCGACTCGCTGCGCAAGGCGATGGGCAAGAAGCTCATCGACAAGATGAACGAGCTGGAGGCCCTATTTATGGAAGGAGGCCAGGCCAACGGCCATGACCCCAAGGTGCTCCAGAAGATATGGGCCGACTGGAAGAAGTTTGCCTCCTATGCGTTCAACAAGAGTCACGCCACGTGCTACTCGTGGGTGGCGTTTCAGACGGCATGGCTCAAGGCCAACTATCCGTCGGAATACATGGCGGCCATTCTTACCCGCAACCGCTCCGACATCACCAAGCTCACGGGCTTTATGGACGAGTGTAAGCGCATGCACATACGTGTGCTCGGTCCCGATGTCAACGAGAGTTTCATGGAGTTTGGTGTCAACAAGCAGGGTGACATACGCTTCGGGCTCGCGGCCATCAAGGGCGTGGGTGAGGGAGTGGTCAAGTCCATCATTGCTGAGCGTGACGCCGGAGGTCCGTTCGAGTCGGTCTATGAATTTGTGGAGCGAGTCCCCTCGGGCACTGTCAACCGCCGAACGCTTGAGAATCTCGTGCTTGCCGGTGCCTTCGATAGTTTTGACGGCATGAAGCGCGAGGACTTTTTCGGCGAGAACGCCAAGGGAGAAGCCTTCAGCGAAGTGCTGGTGCGTTACGGACAGGCGTTTCACAACGACAAGATGTCGTCGGCCATGTCGCTCTTCGGTGACGACGCCGATATGGCCACAGCCGGCCGTCCGCCCGTCACTCCCGCCCCCGAGTGGCCCATGGCCACCAAGCTCGAGAAGGAGCGTGAACTGGTGGGCATGTATCTCTCGGCCCATCCGCTCGACCCCTACTATATGGAGCTGACCCACGGCACGGGCTGCACCGTCAAGCATTTCTCCGAGATGGAGCCTGTCGAGGGTATGGATGTCAAGCTCGGCGGCATGGTCATTGACTTTCAGACACGCCAGGGCAAGAACGGCCCCTTCGGCATCATGAAAATCGAGGACTACACGGGGAGCACCGAGTTTATGCTCTTCGGCCAGACTTACATCGACTTTCACAACTATGGCGTGCCCGGGACCCCGATACTTATCTCGGGACAGTTCCAGCGGCGGTTTGCCAACTCCGACATACGCTTCAACATCAAGACGATGCAGCTTCTTCAGGATATGAAGGGCAAACTGGTGAGAAACATCACCATCGACATCGAGACCAAGCGTATGAACGGATTTCTCAAAAATCTTATCGAGGAAGCCTCGGCGGCCGACGGAGTGCCTACGGGCGAACTCGCCTTCCGTGTGTTTGACCCCGGCATCAACCGTGTGCTTCACATGTCGTCGGGGCGGCGCATACACATTACCCGCGCGCTTGTCGATGCTCTGGATGACGAGCAGATAAGCTATACGATAAATGACTGAACAATTACTGACGTTTTAACATAATTCATAACAATCAACATTATTACAACTATGGTTTTTACTGATCAGAACGTACATGAGATTATCGCATCGGGCCAGCCCGTAGTGATTGACTTCTGGGCTACCTGGTGTGGTCCTTGCGTGCGCATGTCGCCCATCGTCGAGGAGCTTGCCCAGGAGTATGAGGGCAAGGCCGTCATCGGAAAGTATAACATCGAGGAGGAGAACGACCTGGCCATGAAGTATCGCATCATGTCGATTCCTACCATCCTGTTCTTCAAGAACGGCGAGCAGGTTGCAAGCCTCCGCATGGCCGGCGCGCAGCAGAAGGACGCTCTCAAGGCACGCATCGACGAGCTCCTCGCTCTCTAAAGAGAACGACTGACATCAAAACAGGGACAGGCCTTGGCCGCAAATTCATTGTGGCCGTGGACTGTCACTCCGGGAAACCGCTCACGCAGACTCGCCACGAGTGTGCGCAGGGCGGTTTTCTGCGCTTCGGTGCGGGTGTCGGCCGGGGTGGAGCAGTCGGTTTCGACACCTCCGACGTAGGCGATGCCGATGGACGAGGAGTTGTAGCCGCGGCAATGCGCACCGGCACGTTCGAGGCTTCGGCCCGGGTGTATCGAGCCGTCGAGATATATAATGTTATTACTGTCCGCTAAACTTTTTTTGAGCGATTGAAAAATTAGGGCTGATTCTTGCTAAGGCAAGCGACAAAAGTCGATTACCATTTGCAGGAGTCAGCCCTAATTAGTTATTTTTGGTGTCGTCAAACAAACCATGAATAACCATGAGCAAA
>NZ_CAJTCF010000103.1:0-11141 GCF_910574735.1 Duncaniella muricolitica
GGACCGAGACTTCTTCATATTCCGACTGGTCAAACTCTACGCCTAAAAATTTAACACTTCTAACTGCCAAATTTAACATATGCACCGCCATTTCGGCTTGACCCACTGAAATCAGTGACAAAAAGAAAAGTCGCTGAAATTCAGCGACTTTTGATTGATAGTAGTGGTCCCACTTGTACTTTGAACTTCAAGGTAACTTATTGTAGGGCAGTTTATTCTCTATGTTAAAGTTCGGAATTGGCTCAGATGAGGCACCTCTGTACTTCATCATTTTGCAACGCCGTTCTTATCTTCGTTTTTGCAAAGTTAATCATTAATTGCCATAGTGCCAAATTAGTCATCTTAAAAGTTCATAAAATGAACTGCTATTGGCTATAAGCTATCAGACATCAGGAACTGTCTTAATGTCAGATGTTTTATACCCTCGTAGTTCTGAGGACGTGACATCGGATTCATGGATATGACATACTTGGGATAGTTGTCTTGTATCTTCAGCAGATTTCCGAACTCCCGCTCCATTGTCTTGTCGTCAGCGATGAGATAAGCCACCTGTATATAGACTGATGTGCCGCCTTTTTCGACAACGAAATCAATTTCACCATTGGGAAGTGTTCCTACGCTGATCTTGTATCCAAGATTTTTAAGGTGAAGATAGACTGCATTTTCTATTACCTTCTCTATGTCGCCTGTGCGGTTTTGCCCGGCAAGCATATTGCGCAAACCCAAGTCCTCGAAATAGTATTTATCGTTGGTCTCCAACAAACGTTTTCCATGTATGTCGTATCTCGACACCTTATTGATGATGTAAGCGTTTGAGGCGGCTTTAAGATAGTTTATCGCAGACAACGGGGTCAGTTCCACCCGCTGTGATTTGAGATATTTGGACAATGACGTGGCCGAAACAAGTTGACCTGCGTTGTCGCTGACGTATGACATCAGATTTTCAAATAGTGTCACATTGCGAAGTCCTTCCCGCTGCACCACATCTTTAAGAACAATGGTATTGTAGATGTTCTGGATATATTCCCAGACCATATCCTCATTTTCAAGTCCGAGACGGTACAGGTGAGGAAGACCACCGAAGCCGAGATATTTCAGAAGACTGTCATCTGAATCATTAAGGTTGTGAAAGGTCAGGAACTCCCGGTATGACAAACTCAGGATATGAATCTCAATATATCGACCGCCGAGGTATGTGGATAGCTCTGACGAAAGCATCTTGGCGTTACTTCCGGTCACGACAATCTGGCACTCCTCGTCGGCATTCAGGCTACGGAGTACATTTTCAAAGCCATTTATATCCTGCACCTCGTCAATGAGCAGATAGTTATCTGCACCTTCTTTCAGTTTGCCGTCAAGGTATCGCGAGAGATCTTCTGCATTTCTAATGTCGGCATACTTTGTTTTTTCCTTATTGATATATATGATGTTGGCATCCGGATTACCGGCTTCAATCTCCGTGACGAGTTGACGGATTATATAACTCTTGCCAACACGACGCTGCCCGGTAAGGGCGATTATCATCCCCTTGCCGATAAATTTCTGAATATGCTCAATATACTGTTGCCTTGCTATAATCTTCATACCTGCAAAGGTAACGAATTTTGTTAATCATACCAAACAAAAATGGGATAATTCGCAGTTGTATTTGTTATACCTTACAAAATCACCCGGAAACTGCGAGAGGCGCGACGGCTTGACTTTGGCAGTCGCAAGCGAGGCATTGCCGGGGTGAGGCAATGCCGTCAGTGGCGTTTGGAGCGAGTCCGGCACTACCGCTGACCGCATTGCCAGAATTGAAGAGTCGGCTAAACACCGAGTGTCTGATAGCCTGAGCATGTTGCTTCGCTGTACATGCCAAGTCTATTTGCCACTCCGTGTTCTTACGCCGCCTCCATCATTCGTTATTTGAGTCGTTGCGCCACTCTCCGTTAGCAGCAGTCCACGGGCCGAGACAGTGATGTGCCTCCTTCCTTCGTCGGGGGCATATCACAGACTCGTCTTTCCGGGACTGGACAATTCTATTTACAGACATTTCAATATTACGAAAATTTCAGAGCGATTATGTAGCCGTATGTTTTCACCGTTCCGGAGTCGTGGCTCCTGTTATTGTCTAATCAACAGCGATTTTAACTTGCTTGCCAATAGTTAACGTGTGGTGCCGGGGATATTCTTTTTCCTTTTGACTGAAAAATCTCCAGACACAAAATGGTATTTGCCTCCGTAAGCTCCGGCGAATACTTCATTTTGCACTCGTATTTTTCCGTCAAAGGGCGAACATCCCCTTTGTTCACCACACGCCTTTGAGGTGTCAAGCAAGCGAAAACCGATGGTGATATACAAATAAAAAAAAGTCGCAACGATGAAAACAAACAGCCACATAAAAGGTCAAAGCGAAGCTCAAAGCCTCAGGTTCAACCAAATAAAAAAGGTTGCAAAGGTGGTGGCTATCATCATCGGAGTAATAATCGGAACTCTGGTGTGGGCGATGGTCAAACCTGTAATCCGAGGTGCGGGCTGGGTAATATCCATTATAACCGCAATAATGATAATCTTTTGGTTATTCACCCTTTAATATAACACTGATATGGCTACTATGAAATCCAACAACGCTGCAATCGCAGCTATGCAGCTGATGCTCCAAGAGCGTTGCATCGCAGAACCCACATTCGCCATCAAGATGGCTAACCCGTCCAAGAGTATGGAAGGCGCAGTAAACTATCTGTGCGGACAAATTCAGAAGAGCGGTCTGTGCTGTGTCGATGACGCTACCGTGATGAACATATTGGTTCACTACTTCGACGAGAATGAGATTGAGGAAGGCGGAAAAGTCAACTGCAACATCGTGGTATCCAAGCCGGAACTTTCCGATGAGGATAAGGAGGAACTCAAAGAGCAGGCTATGGAGCAATACAAGGAGGAGCAACTCCGAGAAATCAGACGGCAGTCAGCTCCGAAGACTCAACCCAAGCCGACCGCCACCGCTCCCAAAGCCGGAGCAGAAATCAATGTTCAACCCAATCTTTTCGACTTCTAAAACTTCAAGGATATGAAACCTCGCAATAAGAAACAACAGCATATAGTGGAACTGAGTGGGCGACTTCGCCCGCTCACCACTCCCCAAATGAATTGGGCACTCAACTCTACCATCAATCACTATGGTTATAGGTTGAAGAACGGAATGTGCACCTGTATGAAATGCGGTCACGAGTGGCTGGAGACACGCAACGGAATGTGTCTATGCCCCGAATGTGGCACTCAGATTGAAATCAAGGATACAAAAGAGCGTGTTATCCGCGAAAAGTCCTATTTCAACGTAATCACCACCATCGAAGACTATCAGGTAATCAGAATGTTCCTGATGATGGTTGAAATGCGCAAGGGTATGAAGGTGAAACCTGCCTATCTTGAAATCGGTCAGTATTTCATTGACCCCAAAGGCAATAAGACCGTTGTCGCTATCCCTCGTACTCTCGGTTGCTATGTTGATACCTTTGCATTCGGCGCACCACTTGAAATCAGAAATGACGGGGAGGCTTATATGTACGTTTCAGACCAATGGGTATATCCTCACATCAAGGTCACTGACACCATCAAGCGCAACGGGTTCAAGAACTCTGTCCACCATATCCACCCCGTGACTATGTTCCAAGAGTTGCTGACCAACCCAAAAGCCGAGACACTGATGAAAGCCAACGAGATAGGATTGTTACGATACCTTTGTGCAAGACCAGCCTATAAGTCAGACATTGACAAGTATTGGAACACCATTAAGATAGCCAAGCGCAACGGCTACAAGGTTAAAGACCCGCAGATGTGGTTTGACTATATCAAGATGTTGGAGCGTATGGGCAGAGACCTCAATTCTCCCTCGCTGATAGCACCCAAAAACCTCAAAGTAGCCCACGATGAATATGTGGCTAAGGTCAATCGCCAGCGCATCAAGGAGCAGAGAGAGAAAGAACGTCAGCAAGCCATCAAGGACAAAGCCAAGTTCGAGGAACTCAAATCCCGCTACTTCGGAATGGAAATGACTGACGGAGAGATTGAAATCCACTCAATCGACACCATCGATGATTACTATAAAATCGGAGATAAACAATCTATCTGTTGCGGTACTGCCAAATATTACCTTAAAGAGGATACATTGACACTTACCGCCTACATCGGAAACAAGCAGATAGCCACCATCGAAATTTCGCTTGACGACTACCACATAATCCAATGCCGAGCCTTCGCCAATGAAATATGTGAGTACACCCAGCAGATAGCTGGTATCATCAACGCCAACAAGAAGATGATAGCAGAGAGAAAAAGAGCATAGACAGTGCCATATCAGCGATGAAGGTGGCGGAGTATAAGACCTCCGTCACCTTCATTTTGCCAAAAATTTCGGCCGCCAAAAGGCGGCGTTGTGCAGGTAATTCGTTCCGAAATTCAGCGTTTTTTAGTAATTTTGCAATGTAAAAACGTATCAAATTCAAAGCAGTACAAAATGACTAAGGCAGAAATAGCGAGTGAAATCGCAAAGACAACCGGCATCGACAAGTCCGCAGTTGTTACCGTTATCGAACAGTTCATGACCGTTGTGAAGGACAGTCTCGCACATGGTGAAAACGTATATCTCAGAGGCTTTGGTAGCTTTATCGTCAAGCAGAGAGCAGAGAAGACCGCGCGTAACATCAGCAAGAACACCACCCTGATTATTCCGGCTCATAACATTCCGGCATTTAAGCCTGCCAATTCTTTCAAGGAAGAAATTGCAAAATAATGGAAGAAGAAATTGAAAAGGATAATCCTGCAACTGAGGGAATCCATATTCAATCCGAAATCTGTAATTGTTCCACTTGTTTGGAAAATCGTAAAAGGTATGTTCATATACTTGATGTCGATAAATATATCGAATCATTAAATGACTGGGATTGATAAACTATACAAATGCCGCGATGCTATTTTGTTTCAATGAATAGCATCGCGGCATATTTTATGGTGTGTAAAGAATTGCAAGCTCCGTAAGCCGCCTTTTGTGAAGGCCGGAGTGCCACTTGCCTTTGTAATGGCAGTGGGAGGTATAGGACTTGAAGATGTTGCGGTCGCCGCGTTTCAACTTTTTCAGAACGCTGCTTTTATTGACGGCTCCGGGGCCAATGTTATAAGCGAGAGCCGCAAGAATATACTTGTCACGCCCATATTCTTTATACAACTCGCAAAACTTGGCATAGTCACGGCGAAGAAGAGCATCAGCCTCCCGTTCACTGTACTGGCGGCGTGTGAAATGTTCTCCCCGCTGAACGACATGACCATAGCATATCGTCGGCCAGTGTTTAGGCTTATGAAGTGTTTCAAACTTCTTTATAATCAGTACTGCTCGCTCAAATAGCGGAAGCTCCATAATCGACCGCTTTGCGTTGGCTGCCGGCGTTGCCGCCGCGAGGGTCAGCAAAGCCATAAAGAACATCAGTAATTTTTTCATCGGGCAATCGGTGTTATTGTTCCGGGATTGACAGGGACGATTGTTCCGGGGGTCTTGCCTCCGTCATCGTCGCCACTGTCGTTACCGTTGAACTCAAATGTCTGTTCCCACGGTGTCGAATTGAAATTGTCCTCGACCACCACTAAAAAGCGATGTTGCTGGTCTGATTTTGCGGTGTAATTCAGTCGGAAGGTCTTGCTTTCGAGCAGAAGACGGTCGTTGTTGACCAGCACAGGTCCATCAACGAGTTTGAGCGAGCCTTCGCCGTCATACTGGAAGTAGCGGATGGTATAGAGGGTGTTGGTGTAGTTGCCTTCGGGCTTTATCTCGAAGCGCAGCTCGACAGTCTCGCCCTTGGTGATTTTGTCGCCGTATGGCATGACTTCCACCGTAAAGGGATAGGACTGCTGCACGTCGAGGTCGTCGGAGCATGAAGTGAGAGCGATGACGAGAGTGAAGAGGGTTGCCCAGAAGCCGAAGAAGCGGGCGGGAGTGATGCGGATAGCACCTATTTTATCAAAAATCATATTCATATTATTCAGAGTTTTACTTTATTCGATTTTTTCGGATAGAGCGACATAAGGTAGTCGTTCAGATCCTTGTGGTTGGGATAGAGTGCTGACTTGTCCGTGACTTTATTACCGAACTCCCTTTGGAGTCTGGCGAGTGCTGCGCGACCGGCGGTGTCATTGTCAAGATAGCACTGGATTACAGTGTAATCGCCGAGGGCAGGTATCGCTTTCTGGAGATTGGAAACAGAGTTGAGCACAACAGTGTCGAAACCATCATTATAGCCGAGGCATTCCGCTGAAAGGAAGTCGATGAAGCCTTCAAACACGTTGCACCGGGCATTTCCGTTGGCAATTATAGTGATGTGCTTAGGCGGATACGAGCCTTTGAAGAAAGGATTGCGCAGCTCATAGCCATTGGCATTATTGCGGAAACCTACTGCGTAATATCGCTTTCCATGCAGTTCATAATCAACCTGTACACAGTATCGTTGGGCTATCTCCTTAGGTATGCCTCTGTCGGCGAGATAGCGCAGCAACACGTGAGACTCCAGACGCGACACTTCGACATTTTCAAAGGTCGGTTCTTCGACAAACGGCGTTGGCTTATAAGGTTTAGCGACCGGGAGGCGCATCTTCTCCGCGATGTAATCGGCTTGCCTTAAAAAGTCCGTTTCACCGGACATTTCTCCGGCAAGCGAGAAGATGTCGCCACCCGCGCCCGTTCCGAAGTCAAACCAAACCTGACGGTTAGGATTGACATGGAACGACGGTTTTCTCTCACTGCGATACGGGGCGTAAAACCACAGACCTTTGCTGTCGCGTCCGGTAGGCTGATATCCCAACTGATTGAGAAACTCGACAAGCGAGATTTTCCTAATGTCGTCGATGTTCATAGGCGAATCTTCCGTTGGGGTTTGTCAGGTTCCTGCTTGGACGGTTCTGTATTCTGTTCCTTATCTTTGGACTTTTCCAAAACCGCCATTTCTGAGGCTATATATCGGTTCAGTTCCGACATATTGCACGAGCCTGTCAGTTCATAAGCGAGGTCATAGATACTGCCGTATGCACCGGTCTTTGTGTCTCGCCAGAGATTTGTTTCGGTGTTGATTACCATTGTCGGACCGAGATTGGCATCGTATGGAGCATTGTAAATCCTCAGATTGCCATCGGCAGCAACCGGGTGTTCCTGACCGAGAGCTTTCATAAAGTCTATGAGCTTCATCTTCTTTATATCAATGCCTACAACCGTCGGAGGCTGCGGGCAACGCGCCATTATCGAAAGTTCCTTGCCTTGCTCATACTCATTCATATATTTCAATATGAAGTCACGCGGGTCCATATAGAGCGTCGGATTCATTTTCAAGGCGGCAAGGTCGATGATGTCTCCGCTTTGGTCTGTGGAATAGTCATACCATTTGTTGGTGGAGGTATTGACAACCAACATCGGCTCAGGGTCGTCGCGTTGCGGTGCATAGTAAAGTTTCATATCCTCGAAGGATTTGACAGGCTTCTCGCCAAGAGCCGCCATAAATTCTGTAAGAGGAATATTGCCGATGTCTTTTTCAGTGTATCTCATAGCCATTACTCGATTATGAATTTGACACCGACACCATATTGTGTATGGAATATCTGCACATCGCTACCGAAGGTGAAACGCTCCTTGATGTTGGCAGTCAGGGCGATTTTGTCTGAAAGGTAGAAATCAGCCTGTAATGTAAGCGCACCGCCATAGATGAAGTTGTCGCCGTTATGGAGCGTCGAACCGTCGGATAAAACCGACTTTCCCCAATTCACTGTTTCGTAGCCACCGAGTGCCGACACGCCACCGTATAGGTGAAAAGTCTGTGAGTAGTCGCTCAACAGATGGAGATTGTAGCCGACCTCGCCTGTAAACTGCGCGACCGAGATACGACCTTTCGCGCCGTAGGGCTTATAGGTCTGGAGATACTCGCCGCCGAAGCTCCAAATATTGGCACTCCCCTTATAAACTGAATAGAACACTCCGAGAGAATAGCCGCAGTCGCGGGAGTTGCCGGTATAAAAGCCGTCTGTCATGTCAGCCTTGATTTCTACCGCTGACATTCCGGGGAGGCATCGCTGGGCCATTGCCCGCCCTCCGAAGAGGGTGAGCATGGCAGCGATTATCATTATCGCTTTTCTCATAGTTACTGTATGCTTAATTCGTCAATTACGTTGGCTCTCACAATATCCTCGTTCTCGACCAAGAAAGACTGATGGCGGCCGCCTTCTTTCTCGGCAATCTCAATAACGAGCTGCTTATCGTCGGGAATGGTGAATTTCTCCAGAGCGAAGACCGTTCTTTCAGAGGATTTTCCGTGTACTACAGTCACATAGTTCTGGGCGCGGAGTGGTTCAAGTACCTGCTCCTGCATTGCGGTACGCTTGATAACCTTCTTATCCACAATCTTGAAGCTGACATAATCGACATCGAAAGGAATATTAGATGTGTTTTTCAGTTCGGTGTGGAAATAGAGAAGTCCATTGTTGGTGTAGATGGATTTCAACAGGAACTGCACCCCGAAACGCTTCGAGCCGATATGCTTGATCTCGCGCTTGTTCTGCTTGTAGATTGACTTCATAATCAACTTGACAAGCATAGGTGATTCACTCCCCAACTTTTCGAGGTATATCTCCTGAGCGTTGTTCGGACGGTTGACAGCCTCGCCGTCATGGAGAAAGTCAGTCATCTCAATGCTCAGAAGCAGAGGCTCTTTCGCAAATTTGACGTTGAAAACATAGTAAGAGCCATCATCGGTAATCACCGACAGATTTGTTTCAGTTTTGAAACGCTTAAACGCTGATTTAACTCGAAGTACGTTCTTTGCTCCGTCTGCGAGACCTGCCACAAGGTTCTCATTGCCGAGGTCAACGTACACGATTTCAGCAGGAAATATGATGTGCGTAGTCTTTTCGTAGCACACTTCGAGAGCGTGAGGCGGAATCATGCGGTCGAAGCCGACCTTGCGGGTCAGACCGTCAAACTTGTCGCCGTCGGTGTAGTTTTCACCGTACACGTTCATGTCGTGTTCGGCTACCTGTTCAGTGTCAGGCGACACGTTATTATCGGTGTTATTGACAGTTGTCTTCGATTTAGCGAAGACAGGGGTTGCCATGCCGAGAACGGCAATAGCGGATAGTATAATAGTCTTTATTTTCATTATTAGTAAATTATATTAGACATCTTCGGGTTGGTGAATCATCACCCGATACCCGGCTTTAAGGTGGACTTTCACAGTACGCAGTTTCTTGTTGAGATACTGACTGACACCGTTGATAAGTCCTCGACCGACATCCGATGCAATCTGCGCACCGGTATTCGTGGTCAGATTTATAGAACTGCCCATAGTGGAGCCCATATTGGCACCGATCTCGTGCAGTGCGTCAGACTCCATAGAATTAGGGATATTGATACCCTCCAGACCGTCGGAATCATAGACCGTTAAGTCCACCTCATACACAGAGCCGTTTGCCTCAATTGATGTAATGGCAACCTCCAGTCTCTCGCCCTGTAATCTCGCCACTCCGACAAGAGGAGTGTTCCGGGGTATCAGGGCATTGCCGACCCACATCGGTTCGGTAAGCCGGAGTTTAACCGACTGTCCGTTAATCACACTCTGGTCGTTTGCCACAACAGCCGCGATAGTATTCTTGGCAACAGAGGTTTTCCTTCCGACAGAGGTGTTGAAGCCACGGTCAGATGACGCACTGAGCGAAGAAACCACACTGCGATTTACCTGAGTCACCGGCTGCACATTCCGTTTGCCTTTTTCCTCGGATTGCCGGGGAGGCGGATAGTTCCCGCCATTGCCGTTGCCCATATATTGGGCGGCAAGCTGATATGAACGTTCAAGCATTTCCATCTCGTCCGGCTGCTGTGCCTGTTGCGTGACCATTACATTCTGAGCCTCCAGTTCCTCAATCCGAGCCTGCAACTCTGCCACCTGCTCAGTCTGGCTATAGTCAGGCACATAGAAATCCTGAATAGAAGCCTGTACCTGCTGGTACTGCGAAACAGAACCCTCAATGGCTGATGATTCAGCAACAGTATCGAGAGATGAAGAAGTCGCGATTGTGTCAAGTGACGCGACAACATCAATCCGTACCTGTTTTTTCTTGGCTGCATCAGCAGCCTCGTATTCCTGAACCTTTGTGCCTATTTTCTCGCTTTCGCCGGCCGGTATCTCGGTGTTGAAAGCATTGCCCGTCTTGGCATCTTCCTTGTTCAGACTGGAATACAGCAGCCACAGAATTACCACACCTGAAAGGATAGCGGCAGGGAATACCACGAGATATTTCATCATCTTCTGACGCTCCGCAGTAGTCTTGGGCTGGAAGTATGAGTTAATCTTCGCTTTCCACTCCTGTATCGTCATAGGCAGAATCTTTTAGTTCGGGGAGGTCGATCTTTATTTCTGTATAATCGACGGTCTTTTTAGAGACTGAATCCAAAGCAGGGATGTCGATACCACGGATATGCTCTACCTCATATTGGAAGACGGCGTTCTTTGCTCCGATTTTGTAGCAGGCGTGGCCGAACACGAAGAAGGCAATCAGCACGAAAGCCGAGAGCAGTACGGTCACGACCATCAGCCTTTGCTTGTGGGGCATATCGTCGCAGACCTGTTTCAGTTTTGCGCAGACTCTCCCTTTTGGCTCCCGCCAGACCCAATCAATGAGCCGGGCGAGAGGAGATTTATTTTTCGTCATAATTATCGTTTAGTAGTGATTATATCCTTGTTCTCAAGGATATTGAAACCTTCGATGATAAATCCGTTGGGATTGTCGTCAGAG
The DNA here is from genome assembly GCF_910574735.1 of Duncaniella muricolitica. Classification (NCBI taxonomy): domain Bacteria; kingdom Pseudomonadati; phylum Bacteroidota; class Bacteroidia; order Bacteroidales; family Muribaculaceae; genus Duncaniella; species Duncaniella muricolitica. The sequence goes on from NZ_CAJTCF010000103.1 coordinate 10,798, forward strand.
CGCGACACGTTTGAAAGGCGACACGTTGTCACCAGTGTGCGCTGGGTAACATTCGACTCACGGATAATCATCTGTCTGGCATAGGTCTTGGCGGTGTAGGGGTAATTGTTGAAATCGCATACCACGCTGTCAACCTGCACCACTTGGTTTATATTCCCCGCAATGATGCGGTTATAGTGGCTCAAGCCGAAATTCCGGTGCATGTAATTTTCAGAAAATTGTTAAATTTGCGGTATGAAAACATCGGAAGCATTCTGGATGTTCTTGCCCCAGGGGCTGGACGAACTGTTTGAGATGGTGCGCTTCGAACGTACAGAACAGGCATATGACATATGGCTTGATGA
>NZ_CAJTCF010000104.1:0-10703 GCF_910574735.1 Duncaniella muricolitica
CTTATACATTAACTTTGTATTCAATAGTTTTGAATACCATAAAGTTACAAAACTTTATGGACATAAAAAAGCCTCAGCTTGTGAAAGTTGAGGCTTTTGCTGTTTTTTTGAGGAATAGTTCTGCAACACCCTCCCCGTAACATATATACCAACCTCCTCATGAGCTACATTCGTCACTACTTTCACATCGTATTCTCTACAAAATACCGGCAACCCTTGATTTCACAAAAAATTGAAAAGACCGTATATCATCTGATCTACAGTCAGATTATGAAATATCAAGGCTATGTCCACCGTATCAACGGAATGCCCGACCATATACACATCCTCGCAAGCTTCCCTCCAAAATACCCCCACTCCGAAGTGATAAAAATCATCAAACAGGAAACATCAAAAAACATCAAATCACTTGGAATAATCCCATCATGGAACGGATGGGAAGAAGGATATGCAAGCTTTTCATGCAGCTATCGGGAGGTAGAAACAATAAAAAATTACATCATAAATCAGAAAAAACATCATTCAACCATTGATTTTGCTGATGAATACAAGGCATGGTTGACTGAAAATGGAATACATGATTATATCCCATACATGTAACAAGATGTCTTTCAGACATCTCCAATGCGGCTTCCTTGTTCCGTATGCATCCTGAGCCTTCCGGTCTCGGATGCATACGGCTATCAATATCCCGATGTCCCGTCGAGACATCCTGTTGATACATTTCAACAATAATGAGAACCCAATTCGACATCCCAAGCCGAAATGTTCATAAGCGTCCTCAGGACACAGATTAGGTAAAATTGGGATAGCCATTAATCTATGATGAACCGGAATTTCGGCTTGAACCATTTAACCGATTTTTAATTTTCATTTCTCATTTTAAATCTTTAACTTTGTGGTGCATATCGTTCGCAGAAGCCCGATATGGGCTCGGTGGCGGGTGCTGACATTTTTATTTTAAAAGCGTTTACTCGACGCTCAATCTTGTCATATAGAAATCTCGCAAATTTCACAGAATTGGTCAAGACTGAAGCAACGGTAGATGCCCCTGGTGATATGTATACAAGTCTATGACATAAGTCATGGTGCTCGTGTGCCTGTCTTTGCGTAGACATATCCATATCAAGCGTGAGGCTTCTGCGACGTTGCTCGTTCTTCCAATTCGGGCAATGCGAGAGCCTCTATATGTGGAACGAGCAACATAGTACGGCTCTCGCGCTTTTTTGTTGATTTTAATTATACCCTTTGTGGAGAGCGGGAGGGTAATATTTTTACACACAGTGTTATGAAATTTAACCGTTACCTATGCAGTATCGGCATGATTGCCGCAATCTACCTGCCCGTCAGTTCACAGACCCACAATCAGCCCAAAGCAGTCGACCTCGGACTCAGCGTATTATGGTCCGACACCTATCTCGACGCCGAGATGGTCAATCTCGCCAATGCCGGCTATTACTGGGCCTCTACAACCCCGCTTAAAAATCTCATCCAGACCAACGAAGAAGTGCCATACGACGTCAACGTAGGCCTCAACATCTCCCACTCCAACTATGACTGCGTGACCACTGCTCTCGGTGACGGATGGCGTCTCCCCACAAAAGCCGAATGTGAGGAACTCGCCAAGCTCAAACTCACCTTCACCTCAAACTATGAAGAAGTATGCGGCTTCACACTCACAGCTGACAACGGCAACAGCATATTTATAGAATACGCCTCCGGCGGCAACATTATCGGATTGAATACAACATTCTGGACCGCCGACGCATGGCGCGAGTCAGACCTCTCCACCGACTTCACAAAAGCCTGGGCATGTCGCATATCCATAATTAAAGGCGTGGAAGTCATCGACATGACCCGCAAGGATACATACCTCTTCGTCCGTCCCGTCAAGGACATCAACCCCACCGGTGTAGCTGTGACCGACATAACGCTTACCGAGACAGACCTGACCCTTCCAGTGGGCGAACAGACCGGTATCTACGCAGCCGTGCTCCCTGCCAATGCCTCCGACAAACGCATGACCTTCACCTCCTCCGATGAATCAGTCGTCACCGTCGACACCAAGGGACAGCTCTGTGCCGTGAGCGCAGGCACAGCCACCGTCACAGCCACCGCCACCGACGGCAGCGGTGTCTCGGCCGTGTGTGAGGTCACCGTGCCCTCCCTCGCACAAAGCCGTGAAATCGACCTGGGTCTCAGCGTCATATGGGCTTCACATAACGTAGGTGCCGAATCATCTCAAGAGATTGGCCACTACTATCAGTTTGCCAACCCCGAACTCCTCACCAAATGGTCGGTCACCACATCACCCTACAGAACTTCGGGCGTCATCCCCGTGCTCAACATGGCCGGAACAGAGTATGATCCCGCCACCAAAGTCCTCGGCAAGGAATGGATGACCCCGACCAAAGAACAATTCCAGGAACTCTTTGACAACTGCGATTACGAAAGCTTTGACAACGGTGTGAAATTTACCTCTAAAATCAACGGCAACAAGATATTCTTCCCCAACACCGGCTTCATGTATGTATCGGCACTCAACGCATCCGACTACGGATGCTACATGACAGCCGAGATTGACAACACCAGCCTCGACACCGCCAAAGTCACCTATGCACGTCTCACCAAAGGCTTTGTGCCCCGGTTCACCGCCAATCCCCAGGCCTACAAGGGCTACCCCATCCGCGCCGTCAAGCAAAAAGAAGGCGAGACAGGCATTGACGACATAATAGGAGATGACACAGACACAACTGTAGACGTCTACACCCTTACAGGAGTAAGGATCCTCACCCGAGCCGACCGCAACAGCCTCTCCGACCTTGCTCCCGGCCTCTACATCCTCCGCACCTCTGCCGGAAAGACCACCAAAATCCGCCTTTGAACATAGATACAAAAATATCATAATTACACTTGATTGATATAAAAGGATTAATTTCTCCCTATACTCACGCTATTTGTTTCGGGTGCTGCGGCTGAAGCAGCAGTGAGTCAGCCTAAAAAGACAGGAGCACAGCAGGTTACTTATATAACAACCTCCTGTGCTCCTGTCTTTTATATTAAGAAAAACTTATGTCTCTTATGTCCTTGTGAATCTTTTGTATCCTTCCTTATCCGAGGACGATGTTGACAATCTTGTTGGGTACCACGATGACTTTTCTCACAGCGTGGCCGTCGATCCACTTGAGCGAGCTTTCATGGTCAAGAGCTATGCGCTCCACCTCTTCCTTGGGAGTATCGGCGGGCACCTGGATGTTGAAACGGGCCTTGCCGTTGAACGATACGGCATAATTGACCATAGACTCCACGAGATACTTCTCGTCCCACTCGGGCCATGTTGCATCGCAGATAGTGCTGTCATTGCCGAGAGCCGAATGCCACAGCTCCTCGGTGATGTGGGGAGCGAACGGCGCGAGCACCACCAGTAGATCGGAGAGCACAGCGCGTGAATGGCATTTGAGCGATGTAAGCTCGTTGACACATATCATGAAAGCCGCAATCGAAGTGTTGTAGCTGAACGTCTCGATGTCGCCCGTAACCTTCTTGATGAGCTTGTGGATAGCTTTCAGAGCCTCGGGGGCAGGGGTGGAGTCATCGACAAGCAGTGTGTCTCCCTTATAGAAGAGCGACCACAGCTTCTTGAGGAAGCGGTTCACACCGTCTATGCCGTTGGTGTCCCAGGGCTTGCTCTGCTCGAGCGGACCGAGGAACATCTCATAGAGTCTCAGTGTGTCGGCTCCGTAACGCTCCACGATGTCATCAGGGTTGACAACGTTAAACATCGACTTTGACATCTTTTCCACAGCCCAGCCGCACACATACTTGCCGTCCTCGAGGATAAACTCGGCATCCTTGTAGTCGGGACGCCATGCACGGAAGGCGTCGAGGTCGAGTATGTCGTTGCTCACGATGTTTACGTCGACATGGATAGGGGTGACGTCATACTGTCCCTTCAGACCGTGCGATACAAATGTATTTGTGCCCTGTATGCGATATACAAAGTTGCTTCGGCCCTGTATCATGCCCTGGTTGATGAGCTTCTTGAAAGGCTCGGGCTCGCATACATAGCCGAGGTCATAGAGAAATTTGTTCCAGAAACGAGAATATATAAGGTGGCCTGTGGCGTGCTCCGTGCCGCCTATATATAGGTCGACATTGCGCCAATACTCGTCGGCCTCCTTGCTCACGAGAGCCGAGTCGTTGTGGGGATCCATATAGCGCAGATAGTAGGCCGACGAGCCGGCAAAACCGGGCATCGTGTTGAGCTCTATCGGACAACCGTCCTCGGTGACCCATCCCTTGGCACGTCCCAGCGGGGGCTCGCCGGTCTCGGTGGGCAGATATTTGTCCACCTCGGGCAGCAGCAGCGGCAGCTTGCTCTCGTCCATGAGGGTGGGGATGCCTTCCTTATAATATACGGGGAAAGGCTCGCCCCAGTAACGCTGACGCGAGAAGATGGCGTCGCGCAGACGATAGTTGACCTTGACACGGCCTATGCCTTTCTCTTCGATAAATTTCTTGGTGGCGGCGATAGCGTCCTTGACCTCCATGCCGTTGAGATCAAGCTCGGCCGAGGCACTGTTGATCATCTTGCCGCTCTTGGCGTCAAAGCTCTGCTCGCTCACGTCGCAACCCTCGATAAGAGGTATGACAGGGAGATCGAAGTGACGGGCAAAGGCATAGTCGCGCGAGTCGTGGGCGGGCACGGCCATGATGGCTCCGGTGCCGTAGCCGGCGAGCACGTAGTCCGACACATAGACGGGTATCTGCTTGCCGGTAAGCGGATTGACTGCATAGCTGCCGGTGAATACACCCGACACCTTCTTGTCAATCATACGCTCGCGCTCGGTCTTGTGCTTGATCGAGTCGATATACTCCTTCACGGCCTCGGCCTGATCGGGAGTGGTGACCTGAGCCACATATTCGCTCTCGGGGGCGAGCACCATGAATGTCACGCCAAACACTGTGTCGGCTCTCGTGGTGAAGATGTCGAGCACTACGTCCGAACCGGCGATGGGGAAGTGCATCTCGGCACCCTCCGAGCGGCCTATCCAGTTGCGCTGGGTCTCCTTGAGCGAGTCGGTCCAGTCGATGGTGTCAAGACCGTCGAGTAGACGCTGGGCATAAGCCGATACGCGCAGACACCACTGATACATCAGCTTCTGCTCAACGGGATAGCCGCCGCGCAGCGACAGGCCTTCGCTCACCTCGTCATTGGCAAGCACAGTGCCCAGTTCGGGACACCAGTTGACCATCGTGTTGCCCAGATAGGCTATGCGGTAGTTCATGAGCACGTCGCTCTGCTGCTTGGGAGTCATGGCGTTCCACTCGTCAGCCGTAAAGCTCATCTCCTCGCTGCATGCGGCGTTGAGACCGGCGTTGCCCTGCTTGGCAAAAGCCTCGACAAGCTCGCTGACGGGGCGGGCCTTCTGCTCGTCCTTACAGTAATAGCTGTCAAACATCTTCATGAATGCCCACTGTGTCCACTTGTAGAACGAAGGGTCGCAGGTCTTGATTTCACGGTCCCAGTCATAGCAGAAACCTATCTTGTCGAGCTGCTGACGATAGCGGGCGATGTTCTGCATGGTGGTCTTCTCGGGGTGCTGGCCCGTCTGTATGGCATATTGCTCGGCGGGCAGGCCATAGGCGTCATAACCCATGGGGTGGAGCACATTGAAGCCTCTCAGACGCTTGTAGCGCGAAAAGATGTCGGATGCTATATAGCCGAGAGGATGGCCTACGTGAAGTCCGGCTCCCGAAGGGTAGGGGAACATGTCAAGCACATAGTATTTGGGCTTGTCTGCATTGATTTCAGCCTTATATACATTGTTATCGCGCCAATACTGCTGCCAGCGTGATTCGATTGATTTATGGTTGTAATCCACGTGAAAATTTTATTAAATGGATAATGAGTTGAATATTCTATGAATGATTTGCCCGTCAGGAGAGCGAAAGCATGCGTGTGATGGGGAGGCGTGCGCGGTCGATGACGGCGGGGTCTACATGCACCTCGGGAGCCTCGTGGAGCAGCGTGAGATAGAGCTTCTCCATGGTGTTGAGCTTCATGTAGGCGCAGTCGTTGCATGCGCAGGTCGAGTCATCGGGTGGGGCGGGGATGAATCTCTTGTCGGGACACTGACGCTTCATCTCGTGCAGAATGCCGCTCTCGGTGGCCACGATAAACTCATCGGCATCGGTCTCTGAGGCCCACTTGAGCAACACGGCTGTCGAGCCAACCATGTCGGCCACGAGCCGGACGGGGGCCGGACACTCGGGATGCACGAGCACTTTGGCCGATGGGTGCTGACGCTTGAGCTCGATGATTTTTTCGAGCGAGAACTTTTCGTGCACGTGACACGCACCGTCCCACAGCAGCATGTCGCGGCCCGTCTCGGCGTTGATGTAATTGCCGAGATTGCGGTCGGGGCCAAAGATGATTTTCTCATCGGCCGGAAGCGACTTGATTACCTTCATGGCGTTGCCCGAAGTGACCACGATGTCGGTGAGAGCCTTGACGGCGGCCGACGTGTTGACATACGACACCACTGTGTGACCCGGGTGTTCCTTGATGAATTTTTCCAGCTCCGGGGCAGGGCAACTGTCGGCGAGCGAACACCCGGCGTTGAGATCGGGCACAAGCACCTTTTTGTCGGGACAGAGTATTTTGACTGTCTCGCCCATGAAGTGGACTCCACACATGACGATGATGTCATTGTCGAGCTTCTCGGCAATCTGAGCCAGGGCCAGAGAATCGCCCACAAAGTCGGCCACATCCTGGATGTCGCCCACCGTGTAGTAGTGGGCCAGGATGATGGCGTTTTTTTCTTTCTTGAGTCGGATTATCTCCTCTCGCAAATCGACACCCTCAGGGACCGGGGCGACAACACAGCCGTTTTCGACTTTCATTTATTTATATTTGAAAAAAATTTTTTTGAAAAAGAAGTTTAAAAGAAGAAGAATAAAGGTTGTAGAAACGTAAGATAACTTTTCAGCCGTTTGCTTGCATATATGGGTTATTGATGCAGACTTACATTATCTGACGAGTTATTAACATCGCAACTCCCTGATATTCATTTAATTTTTATAGTTATTAACATTGTGTTAATAATGTGCAAAGTTAATAAGTTTTTGTGAGTTTTACAACGCAAAAATGTTGAAAAGGGGCTTGAAAACGCATTGATAGTAAAACAATAACTATTTTGGCTATGAGCGGAGTATGATTATACGGCAACAGGGGGCTTAATGTCAATAGTAAGTTATTAAAATCTTTTGAAAAGTTTTTGACAGTTTTCTACACAGTTATCAACACTGTTGAAAATGGTGTTTTTTCACTCTCGTGAGGGCTCTGTAATCAGGGTCCCGGGCTTATTGAGGAGACGGGTGATGCGGCTGTTCCGGCCTCGGGACTTGAGGGCGTTTTTGCGGTGGCGGAATAGAAGAAAAAAATTTTTTTGAGAAAATATTTGGAGGAGAGAAAAAGGTGTACTACTTTTGTGGTGTACTAGTGCACTAGTACACCAATACACTATTACACCACAATCTTAATTTTGCCATTTATGTTGAAAGTAAAAGATGTCACATTTTCCTACAGCCGCAAGAAGTGGCCGGTGTTGCGCGACCTGTCGCTCGACGTCATGCCGGGCGGAGTGTATGGACTCATGGGCAAGAACGGTGTGGGCAAGAGCACGCTTCTCTATGTCATGGCCGGATTGCTCACCCCTCAGTCGGGCGTCGTGATGATGAACGGTGTCAGCACCCGGCTCCGTGAGCCCGCGACCCTCGCCGACATTTTTCTTATGCCCGAGGAGGTGATGCTCCCTGCGATAAAACTGAAAGAATATGTGAGGCTCAACGCTCCGTTCTATCCGCGTTTTTCCGACGAGGACATGAGCCGTAATCTCGACATCATGGGCATGAGCGGCGACGTGAATCTCGGAGAGCTGTCGATGGGTCAGAAGAAAAAAGTGTTGATGAGTTTCGCGCTCGCGTGCAACACGCCGCTGCTGCTCATGGACGAGCCTACCAACGGTCTCGACATCCCGGGCAAGTAGATGTTTCGCAGTTTCATAGCCGGCGGCATGACCGACGAGCGGGCCATCGTCATATCCACCCACCAGGTGCGCGACATAGATTGTCTGCTCGACCATGTGATAATCATGGATGATGCCAAGGTGGTGTTTGACCGCAGCATGGTCGAGATCAGCGAGCGTCTGAAGTTTGCGCTCACCGACTCGCCCGAGGATATAAAGCGCGCCTTCATCTCGCGTCAGACCATAGGCGGAGTGGCGGTGGTGCTGCCCAACGACGGAGGAGAGGAGACCAATGTGGACATAGAGATGCTGTTTGATCTGGCCACCTCCAATCCGGGACTGCTGGAGTATGTGTTCAGGAGCGGAGAGCCTGACAGGGGATAGGACGTAAATTCTTTTATAATTCAGACAATGGATATGAATACTGACAATATTTTCAGCCCTTCGAGGACGATGTGGCTGATGAAGAAATATTTTGTAGAGAACCGCGGCACTCTGCTGATGTCGGGAGCGTTTGTCACGCTGGTGATGATGCTTATCGCTGTAATCAACGGCCTGTCGACAATGCATATAAGTGATCCCGACTTTGGTATAAGTACGGAGATTGGTTTTATGCTCGTGGTGTTTGGTGTCACAGGTTGTCTTATCGCCTCGCTGGCTTTCAGGCAGATGTGGGACAACAAGAGCGCGACGGGAGTGCTCATGACCCCCGCCACAGCCTTTGAGCAGTGTCTGGTGAGATGGATTTTCGTGGTGCCGGGCTTCGTAGTGTGGTCGCTGGTGAGCGCGGTGTTTGCCGATATGGTAAAGTATCTGACGGCCAACTATATATTTGACGGTGAAGTGTGCATGATACCGTGGCTGAGAGTTTTGGGTGTTGTTGAAATAGAGGCGGCAGTCAATATATACATGGTGTTGCTGATATTTCTTGTCACTCAGTCGTTTTATTTTCTCGGTTCAGTGGTGTGGCGCAAGCATAATTTCGTGAAGACATCTTTTGTGGTCGGACTGCTGTTCATGATCTATTTCTCTATGTCGGCCATTGTAGCCGACAGTTATACCAACACAGGTTATGTAAGCAAGGGCGGACGTGACTTTCTTCTCTACGCACCGTTTCAGATATTGCTGTGGCTGACATTGATAATCAATTACACTCTCACGGTGATGCGTCTGCGCGAGTCGGATATAATTCATCGCCTTTAAATCAGAGGAGGATAGCTACATGATATTCAAACAGAAAAACAAAGCCATCTATCTTCAGATAGCCGATGGCATATGTGACGCCGTGATAAACGGGACATTTATCGAGGGAGAGCGCATGGCGTCGCTACGCGAGTATGCCGCCTCGATTCAGGTCAATGCCAACACGCTTATGCGTACGTATGAATATCTGGCCCAGGAGGGTGTGCTTTACAACAAGCGCGGCATAGGCTATTTTATAGCCGAGGATGCCAAGGCACGCATAAGAGTGATGCGCCACGAGGCATTTTTCAACGGAGAGATGCAGGAATTTTTCCGTCAGTTGAGTCAGCTCGGAGTGTCGCCCGACGATCTATATGCATATTATGTAAAATACTTAGAGCAATAAACCAATGAAGAAGACAACATATATAATGCTCGGGCTTATGGTGGCCGGAGTGGTGTGTGCGATGGGAGTGATGGCTGTGTTCATGCACAGTTACAAGCTGGATGTGGCACGTTATAAAATGGGCGGTGAGACAGTGAGTATTAAGTTTGACAACCCTGTGCATAAGGTGGTTTATGTCGACAATGACACAACCGACGGCGGGGTAGTGATAAGGGGCATAAAAGGGCTCAAGGTCAGGGAGAGTGACACGGCGACGGAGGTTACAGTGGATGTTGCGTCGGATTGGGCCGGTTTTCTCGACTGTCGCGTCGACAGCGGAGCCCTCTCGGTGAGCATCAATTATGAGGCCATGCACAGATATTATGATGTGGATGTAACCAAGAGGCGTGTGTTTCTTAATTCGGAAGATTTTGTCATAGCCTGTGTCAATGTGCCCAAGGGAATATTGAGGGAGGTTGATGCACGATGGGGCACGGTCTATGTCGATTCGCTTAAGACCGATGTGCTTGTGACCAAGGTTGACAATCGCCTGGTGCTGAACCATTCGCATATCGCCAGGCTCGAGAGCCGCTCAAAGACCATAAGAGAGCTTAAACTTGAGGACTCGACTGTGGGAAAGGCTGATATTCGTTCGGTGGGCAAGAAGTTTACAGTGGTATGTAAGGATGATTCGTCGATGATAGACAGTATGTATATCGACGGTGCGTATCGCAAGCCCAAAAAGGTTAATCTTAATTTCAGAAAGGCTAATATCGGTCACTTCAAGTATAATCCGGCCGATAAGAATACGGTGGCTAATGTATACTTTTAGGGGTTGATGTGTCGCGCTTCCGCGCTCCCACTTTTTCAAAGAGAAGTAAGAGGGGGGCTTTTTCAAGGGTGCCGGCATGAGGGCGAGCTGAAGCTCGTGGCCGGGACAAAGCTTCGCTCTGCTGTTGTCGCGCTCTCGCGCTTCCGTTTGGCTCACGGAGGTTGTTGCAGAACTATTTCTCAAAAAAAATAGCAAAAGCCTCAACTTTCACAAGCTGAGGCTTTTTTATGTCCATAAAGTTTTGTAACTTTATGGTATTCAAAACTATTGAATA